>NZ_JALKFU020000442.1 GCF_023242965.2 Frankia sp. AgKG'84/4 | reverse complement strand
GCTGCGTCCCGGTCCACCGACCACTCGCCGCCACCCGACCCGTTCGGGCCGCCGTGGCGCCACGCCTGCGCCGTCCCGACCTCGAGGCCGTCCGGCCCGAGGCTCGCCGGCGCCGGGGCCAGCTCGCCGTTGCTCCGCGCCAGGCCGTTGTCCGACATGCCGACGATCATGAGCACGTCGTCCGGCTCCCCCGGGGTGACCCCGAACACCGGCATCTGCGCGAGCGGCACGGCCGGCAGGTACAGGGTGAAGGTGCTGCCCCGGCCGACCGCGCTGGAGACCGCGATGGAGCCGCCCAGCAGGCGGGCGATCTCCTTGCTGATCGACAGGCCGAGGCCGGTGCCGCCGTAGCGGCGCGAGGTCGTGCCGTCGGCCTGCTGGAAGGCCTCGAAGATCATTCGGAGTTTCTCGGCGGCGATCCCGATCCCGGTGTCAGTGACCGCGAACGACAGGACGGTGCCCGCCGAGCGCAGGTGGCTGGCCAGGTGCGGCAGGTCCGGCCGAGCGAGCGTGACATCGAGCCGCACGATGCCCGAATCGGTGAACTTCACTGAGTTGGACAACAGATTCTTCAACACCTGCTGGAGGCGCTGTTCATCGGTGACGAACTCCGCGGGCACGTCGGCGGCCAGGTTGACCTCGAAGGCCAGGCCCTTCTCGTCGGCGAGCGGCCCGAAGGCGCCGGCGACCGCGTCGCACAGCGAGGCGGTGCGCACGCTGGTGGCGTCGACGTCCATCTTGCCGGCCTCGACCTTGGACAGGTCGAGGATGTCATTGATCAGGCCGAGCAGTTCGGAACCGGCCGAGTGGATCGTCTCGGCGAAGTCGATCTGCTTCTGGGACAGGTTGCGGTCGGGGTTGTCGGCGAGCAGTTTGGCCAGGATGAGCAGGCTGTTGAGCGGCGTGCGCAGCTCGTGGCTCATGTTGGCCAGGAACTCGGTCTTGTACTGCGAGGACAGCGCGAGCTGCTCGGCCTTCTCCTCCAGGCCGATGCGGGCCAGCTCGATCTCGCGGTTCTTGTCCTCCAGCAGCGCCGCCTTCTCCTCCAACTCGTTGTTCGTGCGCTGCAGCTCGACCGACTGCGAACGCAGTTCCTGGGTGAGCCGCTGGGACTGGGCCAGCAGCTCCTCCGTCCGCGCGTTCGCCATGATCGTGTTGAGCACGACGCCGATAGTGTCGACCAGCTGGTCGACGAGGGTGAGGTGCAGCTCGGAGAACGAGGTGAACGAGGCCAGCTCGATGACGCCGAGTACCTGGTTCTCGAACACGACCGGAACCACGACGAGATCACAGGGTGGCGCCTCGCCCAGCCCGCTGCGGATGTTGAGGTAGCCGGCGGGCACGTGCTCGACCCGGATACGGTTGCGCTCCAGCGCCGCCTGGCCGATCAGTCCCTCGCCGAACAGGAACGTGCCGTCCGAGCGCCGCCGCGGCACCGAGCCGTAGCCGGCGACGTAGCGCAGCTTGTCGCCCTCGATGAAGTCGAGCAGGTAGACCGTGCCCTGCTGGGCGTTGACCGCCGGCGTCATCTCACTGATGATCATCTGGCAGACCGCGTAGAGGTCGCGCTGGCCCTGCATCTTGCTGCCGATGCGGGCCAGGTTCGACTTCAGCCAGTCCTGCTGCGCGTTGACCTCGGTGGTCTCCCGCAGCCTCGCGATCATCTGGTTGATGTTGTCCTTGAGCTCGGCGACCTCACCCTCGGCCTCGACCGTGATCGACCTGGTCAGGTCGCCCCGGGTGACGGCGGTGGACACGTCGCCGATCGCCCGCAGCTGGATGGTCAGCGTGGTTGCGAGCTGGTTGACGTTGTCGGTGAGGTCCATCCAGGTGCCGGCCACCCCGGCGACCGTCGCCTGGCCGCCGAGCTTGCCCTCGACGCCGACCTCCCAGCCCACCCGGGTGATCTCCGCGGCGAACGAGGAGAGCTGGTCGACCATCGTGTTGACGGTGTTCTTCAGCTCGGCGATCTCGCCCTGCGCCGGAACGGTGATCTTCTGCGACAGGTCGCCGCGCGCGACCGCCGTCGTGACCAGCGCGATGTTGCGGACCTGGCCGGTGAGGTTGCCGGCCATCGAGTTCACCGACTCGGTCAGGTCCCGCCACACCCCGGAGACACCCCGCACGTGCGCCTGGCCGCCCAGCGCGCCCTCGGTGCCGACCTCGCGGGCCACCCGGGTCACCTCGTCGGCGAACGAGGAGAGCTGGTCCACCATCGTGTTCAGGGTGTCCTTGAGTTCCAGGATCTCACCCTGGGCGGTGACCGTGATCTTCTGGCTGAGGTCACCGCGGGCCACCGCCGTGGCCACCAGGGCGATGTTGCGGACCTGGCTGGTCAGGTTGCCGGCCATCGAGTTCACCGACTCGGTCAGGTCCCGCCACACCCCGGACACGCCCCGCACGTGCGCCTGGCCGCCCAGGTTGCCCTCGGTGCCGACCTCCCAGGCCACCCGGGTCACCTCGTCCGCGAACGACGAGAGCTGGTCCACCATCGTGTTCAGCGTGTGGGCGAGGCCGGCGACCTCGCCGCGGGCGTCGACGGTGATCTGCCGCGTCAGGTCACCGCGGGCCACCGCCGCCGCCACCTCGGCGATGCTGCGGACCTGGGTCGTCAGGTTGCCGGCCATCACGTTGACCGAGTCCGTCAGGTCCCGCCAGACCCCGGACACCCCCTTGACCTGGGCCTGGCCACCGAGCTTGCCCTCGGTGCCGACCTCCTTGGCCATCCGGGTGACCTCGTCGGCGAACGCCGAGAGCTGGTCGACCATCGTGTTGACGGTCGACTTCAGCTCGTGGATCTCACCCCGGGCGTCAACAGTGATCTTCTGGCTCAGGTCGCCCTGCGCCACCGCGGTGGTGACCTGGGCGATGTTGCGGACCTGGCTGGTCAGGTTCCCGGCCATCGAGTTCACCGACTCGGTCAGGTCCCGCCACACCCCGGAGACGCCCTTGACCTTGGCCTGCCCGCCGAGGTTGCCCTCGGTGCCGACCTCGCGGGCCACCCGGGTCACCTCGTCCGCGAACGACGAGAGCTGATCCACCATCGTGTTCACCGTCGTGCCGATCCGGAGGAACTCCCCGCGGACCGGCTGCCCGGCGATTTCCAAGGCCATATGCTGGGACAGGTCGCCCTCGGCCACCGCGGCGATGACCCGCGCGACCTCGTGCGTCGGCCGGGCCAGGTCATCGATGAGGGAGTTCACCGCCTGCGTCATGTCGGACCAGCCGCCTGGGCTACCCAGGTCCTCCATGCGCAGGGTCAGACGCCCGTCGCGGCGGATCACCTTGCTGACCCGGGCCAGCTCCCCGGCGTGCCGTTCCTGGGAGGCGGCCAGCTCGTCGAACCGGCGGAGCACCTGCGCGGCGACCGGGTCACGAGGGGTGACGCGGTTCGCCAGCCGGGTCGAGAAGTCGCCCTCGCACAGCCTGGTCAACCCGCCCAGCAGTTCGTCGATCAGGTCGTCCGCCGACGTGCGCGGCACCGTCTGGACCGACCCGCCCCGCACCGGCTCAGAGTGGGGTCCGCCGGACGCGTGGGGTGGATGGGGGACGATGGTCGCGGTAGCGTCACCGCCGGGCACAGTGGGATCACGGCGGGCCGGGGACTGCTGATCGTCAGTGGCACTCATCGGTCTCCTAGCTGAGCTCGGACGGCACGATCGTCTCGGACGACGGACCGGGTGGAGCTGCCCGGACCAGGGGGCGATCTCCTCGGGACACCGGCGGGGGCGTCGATGGACAGGTGACACCAGCCGCCAGTATCCGCCTCACGACGGACAACGCAGGAGAGACTGAACGACATGACCGGCGCAGGAGGGGGATCGACAACGTCCGTGCATGCCATCACGCTGCCGCCCAAGCCCGACTCCCCGCGGTCCGCGCGTCGATTCGTGCTCGAGACCCTACGCGGGCGGGTCGACGACGATCTGCTCGACTCGGCCCTACTGCTGGTCACCGAGCTGGTCACCAACGTCGTCGTCCATGCCGGCACAGCCGCCACCATCGACGTCCGCCAGGAGGGCAGCGGGGTGCGGGTGGGCGTGGCCGACCGGCATCCGGTCCGGATCGGCATGTCGCGGGTGAAGAAGGTCGACGTGCCGCGCCCGCCGTCGGCGTTCCCCGAAGAGGCCGACTTCGGCATCGACGGGCTGCGGGAGGACGGCCGCGGGCTCGCCCTCGTCGACGCGCTCGCCTCAAGCTGGGGTACCGAGCACCACCGCGGCGGGAAGACCGTCTGGTTCCGCCTCACCCTGCCTGACGACGGCGACGACACCGATCTTTCGGGTGACGACGGCGACGACGTTCCCTCCAACACACCGACGCCGGCCATCGCGGTCACGGTGGGCGACCCAGCGGGCGGGGGCGCGGCGGCCAGCGCCGATGCGCTCGTCCCCGCAGTCCGATCTCCCGTAACAGCCGGGTGCCGCCGAGCCCGCTGATCGAGCGCTCCGCCAC
>NZ_JALKFU020000441.1 GCF_023242965.2 Frankia sp. AgKG'84/4 | reverse complement strand
GTTCGACGTCAAGGGCGGCGTCATTCTGATCGCCGCGACGAACCGGCCCGACATCCTCGACCCGGCGCTGCTGCGGACCCGCTCGCACCGCCGGCACCCGTCGCCGCGCGCTCGGTCGACGAGGTCGCCGCGGCGGTGAACGCCGCCAGGGCGGCCGGCGTCGGCGTGCTGCACACGATCGCGGCACGCCGCCCCGACGGGCGGGGCGCCAACCGCAACGCCCGGCTGTTCCGCGCCGCGGAGAAGGCGTCGACGAAGCAGCTGCTGGGCACGCCGGCCACCGAGATCGTCGAGGAGGTCGGGCCCGAACCGTCCGACCTCGTCTCGATTCGGCTGGCCGGGCTGTCGCCGCTGCTCGGCACGGACGCCGACGCGATACTGCGCAATCTCGGCGCCCGCACGCTGGTGATCGTCGGGGTCTCGTCGAACGTCGCGATTCCGGCCGCGGTGTTCGAGGCCGCGAACCTCGGCTACCAGGTCGTGCTGCCGCGCGATGCGGTCGCCTGAGTGCCAGCCAGCTACACAGACGTCGCCATCGACAACAGCCTGTCACCTGTCGCGACAGTCGTCACCACCGACGAGATACTCGACGTCTGGCGGCCCTGACCGGCGGCCGTCCCTGGTCTCCGGCCGCTCCAGGCGCCGTGCGGCAGCTGGGGCGGCTACCGCAGGCACCGGCCCGTTTGTCCGACATGTACACAATCATCCGAACGACGGGCCCCGGTGAAGGTCGTGGTCCGTCATCGCGCGGCGCACGGCGGCCGGCGACGGATCGAGGGACGGAGACGCTCGATGACCGACGGTGTGTGGCGCAGTGAGCCGCGCGGCACCACGACCTCCCTGCTGCTCGCCCGCACGGAGAGCGATCCCGATTCCGAGTACCTGGACATCGGCGGGACCAAGCTGACGGCGGCGGACGTCGCCGACGCGGCGTCCCGCCTGGGCAGCGCCCTGCGCAGCCTCGGGCTCAACCCGGGCGACCGGGTGGCGACCCTGCTGGAGAACTCCCCCGAGATGCTGTTCGCCTGGTGGGGCGTGCAGTGGGCGGGCGGCGTCGCCGTCCCGATCAACACCGCCTACAAGGGCGACTACCTGCGCCACCAGCTGCGCGACTCCGGTGCCACGATCCTGGTCGTGGCCGCCGACCTCATCGACCGGGCCGAGTCCGTCGTCGCCGACCTGCCCGACCTCGTCCACGTCGTCGTCGCCACCGGCGTCACCGAGGCCGCCCCGGCCGCCCTGCCGGTCCTGCCCGGCGCCACCGTGCACCGGTGGGACGACCTGCTCAGCGCCACGCCGCTGGCCGCCCCGGCCGAGCGCCGCCCGGCGGACCTCGCGACGTTCATCTACACCGGCGGCACCACCGGCTACTCCAAGGGCTGCATGCTCAGCCACAACTACCACGGGGTGCTGGCCAGTCAGATCGGCCAGAGCTGGGCGCGCACCGCCGAGGACGTGGTGTGGACGCCGCTGCCGATGTACCACTACAACGCGCTGGTCACCGCGGTGATCGGCCCGCTGGTGTTCGGTGGTCGCTCGGCGATCTACCGGCGGTTCTCGGTGTCGAACTTCTGGCCGGAGATGAACCGCACCGGCGCCACCGTCACCTCCACCCTCGGCACCATGGCCTACCTGCTCGCCCACGACGTCGACCGGCCCGAGATGCCGGGCTCCGGCGCGCCGGAGGCGAACACGTCGCTGCGGCTCATGGGCGCGGCGCCGCTGCCCCCCGAGGTCGACGACATCATCCGCAGCCGGTTCAGGATCGAGACGTTCTCCGGCGCGTACGGCGTGACCGAGGCGAGCCTGATCTCCTGGCAGCCGCCCGGTGTGCGCAACCGCCCCGCCGCCGCCGGCGTCATCAACACCGAGTACTTCGACGTCCGGATCTTCAACGACGACGACGAGGAGCTGCCGCGCGGCACCCCCGGCGAGATCGTCATCCGGCCGAAGCTCCCCCACGTGATGTTCGAGGGCTACTGGGGCCGGCCCGACGTCACCGTCGAGACCAGCCGCAACTGGTGGTACCACACCGGCGACATCGGCAAGATCGACGAGGACAACTTCCTCTACTTCGTCGACCGCAAGGCCGACTACCTGCGCCGGCGCGGTGAGAACATCGCCAGCTTCGAGGTCGAGCGGGTCATCATGGGCCACGGCCAGATCGCCGACGTCGCCGTGCACGCCGTGCCCAGCAAGATCACCGAGGACGACCTGAAGGTCACGGCCACCCTCATCGAGGGCTCCCCCCTCACCGAGGAGGAGCTGTTCCGCTGGTGCGTGGACGCGCTGCCGTACTTCGCGCTCCCCCGCTACATCGAGTTCCGCGCGGAGCTGCCCCGCTCTCCGGTCGGACGCGTCCTCAAGCGCGAACTACGCGCCCAGGGCGCCACCCCCACCACCTGGGACGCCGAAGCCGCCGGCATCACCTACGAAAAGCGCTGACCCAGGCGTAGTACGCAGCCGGCCCTTCCGCACGGAGACACCGGACACCGGACACCGGACACCGACCAGCAAGAGCGACCAGCCACAAGCACCCCGGTCGCTCTTGCTGGTCGCTCCGGACCCCGGCCCCTGCGAAGCGACCAGCCACAAGCACCCCTCGTCCCGTCGGCCTCGGGAACCGCGAGATCCACCAGGCGAACGCGCGTCGCTTTCCCTCCGGGGCAGATGTGGTCGAATCGCCACGTGGTGGATCTGAGCTTCGTTCTGGTGCACGGCGGGGGTCATCGTCGGGTTTCTGGGACCTGCTCGTCCCCCGGCTGGCACGCCCGGCGCTCGCCGTCGACCTGCCGGGCCGCGCCGGGCGCCCGGCCGACCCGATGGCGCTGACCGTCGAGGACTGCGTCGCCTCGGTACTCGCCGATGTCGAGGCGGCGGGGCTCCCCGACGTCGTCCTGGTCGCGCACTCCTCCGGGTGCTTCCTCGTGCCGGGGATCGTCGAGCGCCTCGGCGCCCGGGTGCGCCACATCGTGCTGACGCCGCCGTGCGTGCCGCCCGAGGGCGGGTTCGGCCTCGACGCGATGAAGCCGTCCTACGCCCGGCGGGCCCGTGCGGGGCTCGCCGCCGCCCGCCGCGACGGCACGGCGCTGACGACGCCCGGGCCACCGGCGGACCCGGAGGTCCTGCGCCGCGCGTACGTCCCGTCTGCCCGACCAGGGCCTCGTCACCGTCGTCGACCTGGACACCGGCCACATTCCCGCGGTCACCGACGTCGACGCGATCGCCGACCTTCTCGGCAGGATCGTGACAGCCTGCGACGCCTGACCCACCCATGCTCATGACCTGCGGCTTTCCGGCCGCGGCGGCCGCTCCCAGGATTCCCCGCGGCGCCGCGTCCCTGTGATCGGACGAGCGGTCCTACCCAAAGAGACGAAGGGCTGGCGACATGCGGGCTGCCGTCCTACGGGGTGGGCGGATCGAGGTCCGCGCGACACCCGATCCCACCCCCGGCCCCGGCCAGCTCCTCGTCCGATCGCTGGCCTGCGGGATCTGCGCCTCCGACCTGCACTTCATGGACCACCCCGAGGGTGACGCCGAGGACGACAGCGGGCTGTCGAACTATGACGCCGACGCCGACATCGTGATGGGCCACGAGTACTGCACGGAGATCGTCGAGTACGGCCCGGACACCCAGCGGCGCTGGCCGGTCGGCACCCGGGTCGGTTCGCTCCCCGCGCTGCTCGTGCCCGGCGGCGTGCGGGATCATCGGGCAGAGCCCGGACGCCCCCGGCGGATTCGGTGAGTACCTGCCGCTGACCGAGTCGATAGCGCGGGTCGTCCCATCGGACCTGCCGAACGCGCTGGTGTCGATCTCCGACGCGATCTCGGTCGGCTGGTCCTACGTCAAGCGCGCCGCGGTGACGCCGAAGGAGGTCCCGCTGGTCATCGGGCTCGGCGCGATCGGGCTGTCCGCGGTGGCCTCGCTCAAGCGGCTCGGCATCGGGCCGATCGTCCCGCACTAGACCCGACGTGGCCAGGGTCGCGGAACACCTCGTCTCGCTACCCTGGCCCGCCCCTGACCCGCCCCTGACCTCGAGCGCGGCTCGTCGACCCCTGCCCGTAGCGCCCGCAGCCCGCAGCCCGCGGCCCGCAGCCCGCTACGCCCAGGCGACGACGGGCCCCGCGGCGCCGAGGAGGGAGTCCGTGGCCGCCGCGGTGTCGACGGCCAGCTCGAGCACGGTGACGCCCGGGGTGGCGAACGCCTCGGCGAGGCGCCCGCCGTGCTCCGCCGACGAGTAGGCCTCACCCTTCTCGCTCCACACCTCGACGACCAGGGTGATGCCCAGGCTCGCCGCCCAGTCCAGGCCCGCCTGGGCCGCCGGGGTGAGCGTGTCGACAACGGCGACGCCGACACCACCGTCGAACAGCGCGGCGGACAGCGCCCCGGCCACCGCGAGTCCCGGCGCGCCGGCCGCCGGGACCCGGACGCTGCCCAGACGGGTGGTCGGCACCGAGC
>NZ_JALKFU020000440.1 GCF_023242965.2 Frankia sp. AgKG'84/4 | reverse complement strand
GCGGCGAGTCGGGTCGGGCTCAGGGGGTCGGCGCCGTCGGAAGCAGGCGGCCGGCCCGGTGCCCAGCGGGCGGAGGCGGGGAGCTCGCGGGTAGGTGGACGGTCGGGCTCGATTTCGGATCTCACTTGTGCCTGCCTGGTGCGTCAGGGCCGCCCGGTCGCCGGTGTGGCCGGCGACCGCGGCGATGTGTGGTCAGACGGCGGCGGCGAGCCGCGGGAGGTCGGCGACGTACTCGGCGACGGTGGTGTCGGCGAACCAGCGGACGTGGACGCGGTCGTCGGGGCCGATGCCGAGTACCTGGGCGGCGTGGCCGACCAGGTACTCGGCGCCACCCGGACCAGCACCACCCGGACCAGCACCACCCGGACCAGCACCACCTGGACCAGCACCACCCGGACCAGCACCACCCGGACCCGCGCCGTTCGGGTCGGCGAGGGCGACCGGGATACCGACGGCGCGCTGGGCCGCCGCGACCTGCGCCGGCGTGCCGGTGAGCCCGACGAACCGGTCGTCGAACTGGCGGAGCCACCGCGCCAGCACCGCCGGGGTGTCCCGCGCCGGGTCGGTCGTGACGAACACGACCGTGACCTTCGCCGCGACGGCGGGCCCGGCGACCTGCCGGGCCGCGGCGAGGTCCGCCATCGTCGTCGGGCACACGTCGGGGCAATGCGTGTAGCCGAAGAACAGCAGGGTCGCGTGGCCCGCGGTGGCCTGGGCGAAGTCGAAGCGGCGGCCACCGGTGTCGGTGAGCGTGAACGACGGCCGGCGGACGGCCCCCACCGTGGCGGCCCCGTGCCAGTCGCCGGGAAGGCTGGGCGCCGCGACCGGCGTACCTGCCGCCCGCGCCGCCGGCACCCCGGATCCGCCGAGCACCGGCCTGGGCCCGCCGCCGCAGCCCGCAGCCGAAAACAGCCCCGCAGCCGAAAACAGCAGAGCGGCCGCTGCCAGCCCCGCGGCCACGCTGCCCGGACGGTGACCTGTCATCCGGGGCGTCGCGTCACCGGGCACAGAGCACCGCGCCTCGGGTCACCGGAATGGTGCCCGCAAGTCTGCGGGTGTCCTCCCCGATCACGCGGACCGGGCCGATGCCCTGGGCCCGTAGGTAGGCGCAGTCGAGTCGCTGGCCGGGCGGGGGCGTGCGGGGCACGCAGATCCGCCGCCCGGTGTCCCCCGCCACGTAGTTGTAGTCGCAGCCGTCGAGTCCGACGGGTACCGGCGAGGGACGACCGTTGCCGCGCGGCACGACCCGGCCGGACAGGACACCGGGTGGTGCCGCCGCGACGGCCACGGGATCACCGGTGCTCGGCGGCCCGGCGCCGTCGGCGGGCCAACCCTCGCGCGCGAGCCCGCCGGCGACGCCGCTCACGACGACGACCGTGAGCGCGATCGCGACCAGCCTCCCACGACGCCGGCTCCGGCCGGCCCTGCTGTGGCCAGGCCCGTCATGGCCAGGCCCGTCGTAGCCAGGCCGGTCGTAGCCAGGCCGGTCGTAGCCAGGCCGGTCGTAGCCAGGCCGGTCATGGACTGGCCCAGCATGGGCAAAGCGCCAGCTCAACCGACACGCACCCAGCGGGCGACCGAGGGGACCCCGGCGGTGTTCTGGGCGAACATCATGTAGTACCCCGGAGGAAGTAGGTTCGGGTTGGCGGGGACGTCGACGCTGACGCTGTTCTGGCCGGTCGAGGAGATCGGCAGGTCGACGCTGCGCTGGTTGGGATCGGCCTGGTGGGTGACGGAGGCGGGGCGCAGCAGCGTGACGCGGTCGATGTCACGGCTGACCGTCAGGGACTGCCGGGAGCCGTAGCCGAACGTGTCGGCCGCCGCGGTGATCTCGGGGCGCTGGCGGGTCAGGTACCAGGGCCGGTACACCGAGATCGTCTGGCTGAACGAGCCGTCCAGCGGGTTGTTGCCGAGCGCCGCCACGCTGCCGTCGGGCAGCAGGAACGCCTGGGAGTGGTAGGTCCGGTCCTGCGGGTCGGGCGGGACGGTGGTGAAGTGGTTCGCCACCGGGTCGTAGAGCGACGCCTCGTGCACCGGGTCGGAGCGCAGGTGGCGGCCACCGCCGGTCTCCAGGACCTTTCCGTCGGGCAGGATCACCGCGGAGACGTACATCTTCGCGGCCGGCAGGTCGGGGCCGGGCTGCCAGTACGGGTCGGACTGGCGCAGGTCGATGAGGTCGGTACTGGCGACGGCGTCGGCGCCGGCATCCCCGTTGCCCCCGCCGAGCGTCATGACCCTGCCGGCCTGGGCGGGCGGCAGCAGCACCGAGGCGCCCTGGTCGCGCAGGTTGACGTCGCGCAGGCCGGGGATGTCGTTGACGATGGCGGTCGTCGGGTCGTAGATGTTCGATCCGGCGGCGGTCGGCGCGTTGCCGAAGGTGTGGATGCCGGCGTAGAACAACCGACCGTCGGCCATCAGCTTCAGCTCGGGGTAAAGGCCCCAGAAGAAGTAGCTCTGCGGCACCTGGGCGGCCGGCAGCCAGCGGTGCGCCGCGCTGTCGAACAGCTCGGTCGCGACGTTGCCGTCGGCGTTCTGGTCGAGGCCGCCCACGGCGACGACGTTCCCGTCGCCGAGCGCGGTTAGGCTCGGGTACCAGTGACCGCCGCCGGGCAGGTCGTTCGTGGCCGTGTAGGTGCCGGCCACGGGGTCGAAGACGTAGCTCTTCGACAGCCCCTTGTAGTTCGTGTTCGCGGTCGAGTACGCGGCCGTTCCACCGGCCAGGAGGATTTTTCCGTCCGGTAGCTGAACGTGTCCCGAGCAGAAGAGGTCGTCCGCCGCCGGAGCGGCTCTGAAGTCGCCGGTCGTGGGATTCCACACCGTCGACGAGAATGAATGCGCGTCGAAGGCCGCCGGGTCGTTTCCCGAGCCGGCGACGAGCAGCACGTTTCCGGTGTGCAGCACGCTGGCGTGCACGGACCGCACGGGCATCTGGTAGGTCAGTGTCTGCCACGATCCGCCGCAGTCGGCGGTGCATCCCCCGGGTGGTGGCGGCGGCAGCGGACCGGGATCGCCGCCGCCGGTGTAGTCGACCCGAATCTGCGCACCGCCGGTCCCCTCGTAGTACTCGGCGACGATCGTGTGGGCGCCGGCGGTGAGCGTCGGGGTCGCCGTGAACGCCGTCGGCCCCTGGTCGTTCCAGCCGTCGATGACCCGGGTGCCGTCGACGTAGACGCGCAGCCCGTCGTCGGCCAGCGCGGTGATCGTGATCGGCCCGGCGGCGAAGTGGTCGACCCGGGTCCAGCGGGCCGAGAAGCCGTCACTGCCGATGCCGGCCACGTCGGGGCCGCCCGCGCCGAAGTCGTGGTGCAGGCCGGTCTCGCAGCGGGCCGGCGTCGGCGCGCCGGCCAACGTCGCGGTCGGGAAGTACTGCGCGGACCACTGGATCGTGTTGCACGCTGCCGTGGGGGTGACGGCGAACCCGACCCCGGCACTGGCGTCGCCGGTGTGCTCGTAGTAGTCGGCTCGGATGGTGTGGCTGCCGGCGCTGACCGGGACGCTCGCGGTATAGGTCGTGAGGCCCTGGTCGTGCCACTGGTCGATGACCGGCTGACCGTCGACAAGCACCCGGATGCCGTCGTCGGCGGCCGCGGTGAGGGCCAGGGTGCCGGCGGTGAACTCCTGGGTGCGCGTCCACCGGGCGGAGAAGTTGTCCGCGCCGATGCCCGCGAGGCCCGGGTCGCCGGTCCCCCAGTGGTAGTCGACGTCCGCCGAGCAGCGGGGCACGCCGGTGCCACTGAACGTGCGGTTCGGGTAGTAGGTGCCGGCCCACTGGCCGGCGGGGCAGTCGGATCCGGCGCCGCCGCCGTCGTCCCCGGGGCCGCCGGAGAGGTCGAACTCCACCATCGCGCCGCCGGCGCTCTGGTAGTACTCGACGACGACGGTGTGCGCGCCCGCGGTCAGGGTGCGGGTGCCGGTGAACGTCCGCGGACCGTGGTCACCCCAGCCGTCGGCGACGATCTGGCCGTCGATGAGCACCCGGACGCCGTCGTCGCCGGTGATGGTGGCCGTGTAGGAACCGGCGGCGAGGGTGAGCTGGCGGGTCCAGCGGACCGAGTAGCCGGTGGTGCCGATCCCGGTCACGCCGGGGCCGTTGAGGGACCAGTCGACGTCGATCGTGGCGTCGCAGCGCTGGGCGAGCGGTTCGCCGTCCAGCGCCGTGCCGGCGTGGAACTCGGCGGACCACTGGCCGTCGGCGCAGGTAGCGGCCTGTGCGGCCAGTTCGCCCGCGGCGATCAGGACGAGGAACTGCCCGACCGTCGAGGCCAGCACGACCGCGACCAGGACCCGGCCGGCCCGCGCCGGGCGCCGGGGGCCGGGGGGGCGGGGCGGGGGGTGGGGGGGGGGGGCCCCCCCCGCCCCCCCCCACCCCCCCCCCCCCCCCCCCCCCCGGCCGGTGCCCCTGGTATGGCCGCCTGCCTCAACCAGGTGACCTGCGAGGTCGATGCCGGATGATCCGCGTGCCG
>NZ_JALKFU020000043.1 GCF_023242965.2 Frankia sp. AgKG'84/4 | reverse complement strand
GTCGGAGACAGCCGGGATCCGCGCGTACGCGGCGGTCGAGCTCGACGCCGTGCGCGACTCGGTGGCCGCGCTGGCCGCCCGCGCCGGGTCCGCCGCGACGATGGCGGTCGTGAAGGCCGACGGCTACGGCCACGGCATGATCCCCTGCGCCCGCGCGGCGCTGGACGGCGGCGCGACCTGGCTGGGCACGGCGTTCCTGGACGAGGCGCTCGCGCTGCGCGCGGCGGGGATCACCGTGCCGCTGCTGTGCTGGCTGGCGGCGCCGGGGGAGCGGTACGGCGCCGCGATCGACGCCGGCATCGACGTCTCGGCATCCGCCCCGTGGGCGTTGCGGGAGATCGCCGCAGCGGCGCGGGCGACCGGCCGGCCGGCGCGGGTGCATCTCAAGGTCGACACCGGTCTGGGCCGCGCCGGCTCCACGCCGGCAGACTGGCCCGCCCTGTGCGACGCCGCCGCCGTGCTGCGGGCCGAGGGGCTGATCGAGACGTTTGGTGTCTGGAGCCACCTGGCGTTCGCCGACAGCCCGGGACATCCGACCGTGGCCGGGCAGATCGGCGCGTTTCGTGACGCCGTGGAGGTCGCCGAGAAGGCGGGCCTCGCGCCCACCGTGCGTCACCTCGCGAACTCGGCGGCCACGCTGGTCAGCCCGGACGCCCACTTCGATCTGGTCCGGCCCGGCATCTCCGTCTACGGCCTGTCGCCCAGCCCGGCGGTCGGCCCGGCCGCGCGCTTCGGCCTGCGGCCCGCGATGACCCTGGTCAGCCATGCTGCGCTGGTCAAGCGGGTGCCCGCCGGCGCGGGGGTCTCGTACTCGCACCGGTACACGACCGTGCGGGAGACCACGCTCGCGCTGGTGCCGCTGGGTTACGCCGACGGCGTGCCGCGGGCCGCGACGAACGTCGGCGAGGTGCTGCTCGGCGGGCGCCGACGGCGGATCGCCGGCACGGTCTGCATGGACCAGTTCGTCCTGGACGTCGGGGATGACCCGGTCGCGGCCGGCGACGAGGTGCTGCTGTTCGGTCCGGGCGACCGCGGGGAGCCGACGGCGGATGACTGGGCGGCGGCTCTGGGCACGATCAACTACGAGATCGTCACCCGGATCGGCGTGCGGGTGCCGCGTGTCCACGTCTAGGCCGTGTCCGGCCGATCATGGTGCGCGCGCCCGGACCTCCACCCCTGCGAAGCGACCAGCCAGTGGCGCGGCCGGTGCCTCTGCGGGGCGATGGCGGACGCCCGCACCTTCGCCGTGACCAGTCGGCCGCGCTGGCGCGGCCAACGGTGCCGGCCCGGGACTCCGGCCGGCACCGCAACCTGCTCTCAGCCGCAGCCGCCGGACGAGCATCCACCGCCGGTCGACTGCTCGCCGCCGTACATGCCGCGTTCCATCCGGCGGCGCACCGGCGCCGCCGCGGCCGCGGCGGCCTCCCGTCCGTCCTGCTCGATGCGGGAACGGGTGGTGAGCGTCAGCATGACCGGCCCGGGAGCGGCCGGGACGGGCGCCGCGGCGGGCTCCGGCTCGGACTCGTCCGCCACGCCGAGCGCGGCCGCCCGCTCCGGGCCGGTCAGGCCACGGGCCCGATCGGCCACGACGTCCTTGTTTCTGCGCCAGGACAACTTCATGATTCCCGCCTCCGCGATGACCAACGAGGTGACCCGGTCCCCACCACGGTAGAGGACGATGTCCCGTCCGGCCCGGCGTCGTGGCCCGGATGTGACCCGCGCACGGGTGTCGCCTCGCCGACGGCTGGGGTCTTCCGCGCTGGTCGCCGTCACACCCGTGCCGCCGCGGGGCACCGGCCCGGCTCCGCCTGGCGGTCCGTCCGCCCCGCCGACCCGTGCGCCGTCCGGCCGCTAGGATTGGCCCGGAGTCGTGACTGGCGCACAGAGGTGGAACTGACCACCGGGGAGCGATTGTTCGGATCGGCGCCGTGCGCCTGGGTGCCTCCGGCCGAACGACACGTGCCGGAGGTCAGTATGCACAACCCACCCCTTCCCGAACTCGCCGTCGCGGACCCGGAGATCGCCGGTCTCGTCGAGGCCGAGGCGGCCCGCCAGCAGGCGTCGATCCGGCTGATCGCCTCGGAGAACTACGTCTCGACCGCGGTGCTCGAGGCGTCCGGCTCCGTGCTGACGAACAAGTACTCCGAGGGCTACGTCGGCCGGCGTTACTACGAGGGCCAGCAGGTCACCGACCCGATCGAGACCCTCGCCGTCGAGCGGGCGAAGGCCCTGTTCGGCGTCGAGCACGCCAACGTCCAGCCCTACTCCGGCTCGCCGGCGAACCTGGCCGTCTACCTTGCCTTCGCGCAGCCGGGTGACACGGTGATGGGCCTGTCGCTGCCGATGGGCGGTCACCTGACCCACGGCTGGAGCGTCTCCGCGACCGGCAAGTGGTTCCGCAGCGTCCGTTACGGGGTGCGCGCGGACACCGGGCGGATCGACCTGGACGAGGCCCGTGACCTGGCCCGGGCCGAACGACCAAAGATCATCTTCTGTGGTGGCACGGCCATCCCGCGCACGATCGACTTCCCGGCGTTCGCGGAGATCGCCCGCGAGGTCGGCGCGGTGCTGGTCGCGGACATCGCGCACATCGCCGGCCTGATCGCGGGAGGGGCCCACCCGTCCCCGGTCGGGCATGCCCCGGTGATCTCGACCACCACGCACAAGACCCTGCGCGGCCCGCGCGGGGCGATGCTGCTCTCCGACGCCGAGCACGCCACCGCGCTGGACAAGGCGGTCTTCCCGGGCTTGCAGGGCGGCCCCCACAACCACACCACCGCGGCCATCGCCGTCGCCCTGCGCGAGGCCTCGGCCCCGTCGTTCCGCGATTACGCGCACGCCGTCGTCGCCAACGCCCAGGCACTGGCCGGCGCTCTGGTGGAGCGCGGCTTCGACCTGGTCAGCGGGGGCACCGACAACCACCTGATCCTCATCGACCTGACCGGCAAGGACATCGGCGGCAAGCCGGCGGCGAAGGCGCTGGACGCCGCCGGCATCGAGCTGAACTACAACGCCGTGCCGTACGACAAGCGCAAGCCGTTCGACCCGTCGGGCGTCCGGCTCGGCACCGCCGCGATCACCACCCGTGGGCTGACCCCCGCGCACATGCCGCAGCTCGCCGGCTGGATCGACGACGTGGTCAAGGCCGCCAGCACCGAGGACACCGCGGCCATCGAGCGGGTGCGGGCCCAGGTCACCGAGCTGATCAGCAGTTTCCCGATGCCCGGCTTCGCCTGATCGGCAGACCGGTCGGCTTCGGCGGGACGCGGCGTCCCGGTGCTGCGCTCCGGTGCTGCCGACCGGTCCAGCGGCACCGGTCTGACCGGGCCCCCGCCGGGGCCGGCCCGGCACCATGCCCAGGTCGCGGCTGACCCGTCGCGACCCGGGCACATGGTCGCAGGTGAGGGCCAAGCGGTCCGCTCCCGACGTCGCCTCGGTGCATCATCAGGTCAGGGCAGCCCGGACGAGCCGGGTGCTACCGGACGGACGGAGGCGGCGATGGCGAAATCGGTCGGCGCGATGGCGGGTTCCCGGGCGGTGCGGACCGTCACGGGTTCGGTGGGCGCGGTTGGGGCCGCGATCGCTGCCGGAGTGCTCGCCGAACGTAGGGCGATTCGCCGACGCCGGGGTGTGCCGGACGCCGCGGCGCCTGGGCCGCTCGGCCCGATCGTCGGCCGCTCCGGCACGGTGATCGCGGCCGACGGCGTCCCGCTGCACGTCGAGGAGACCGGCCCGGCAGACGCGCCGCTGACCCTGGTGTTCGTGCACGGGTTCTGCGTGCGCCTCGACAGCTGGATCCTGCAGCAGCGGGAGTTGGCGGACCTTGGCCGGATGGTGTTCCTCGACCTGCGGGCGCATGGTCGCTCCGGGCCGTCCGCCGCCGGCAACTGCACCATCGACATGTTGGCCGACGATCTGCACCGGGTAATCCGCGAGCGGGTGCCGGACGGCCCGATCATCCTCGTCGGGCACTCGATGGGCGGCATGGCGATCCTCGGGCTCGCCGACGCGCAGCCCGACCTGTTCGGCGATCGCGTGATCGGTGTCGCGCTGCTCGCGACCAGCGCCTCGGAACTCGCGCGGGCCACCGGCGGCGTGCCGGCTCTGCTCGCCACCACCGTCCGCCAGGTGATGCCCGGGGTCGGGTTCGCCATGCGGCACGGCCGCGCGCCGCTGGAATGGATTCGTCGGCGGGGCGGCGAGATCTCCTGGGAGGTGACGCGCCGGATCGCGTTCGGGGGAACCGACGCGCCGCCATCCATCGTCACCTTCCTGGACTCACTGGTCTCAGACACCTCGGTCGAGGTGATCGCCGCCTTCCTGCCGGCCCTGCTGGACAACAACCGGCTGGACGCCATCGGCCGGCTCGCCAGCACACCCACGGTCATCGTCGTCGGCGATGTGGATGTGATCACGCCGGTCGGGCACAGCCGGGTCATCGCGGCCGCACTCCCCGACGCGGAATTCGTGGTCGAGGAGGGCGCCGGCCACGCGATCATGCTGGAGCGGCCGGACGTGGTGAACGCCGCCATCCGCAGGCTGGTCGGCCGAGCTCTCGCCGAGGTCCCGCTGCCCCGGCCGCGCTCGGAGGCCGGCTTCCCGACCAGCCGGGACGGCGGCCAGCCGGCCGGCAGGATGGAGGACGCCGACGGTTCCGCGGCGTAGGCAGCCCGTGGCGGGTCGGCGCGGCGGCGACAATGGTCAGGCGGACACTGCGGCTGGGGGAGCCGGCATCGGGTGACGCGCGAGGAGGTCGAGGACGGATGGGCGTGCACGCCGCGCTGCGTGACCAGGTGGTCATTCCCACCGCCGAGCGGATGCGGGAGTTCGGCGCCGGCCTGTCGGCGTTGCTGCGCCCCGGCGACCTCGTCGTGCTCTCCGGCCCGCTCGGCGCGGGCAAGACCGTGCTCGCGCAGGGCATCGCCGCGGGCCTCGGGGTGCACGAGACGGTCACCTCGCCGACGTTCGTGATCGCGCGCGTCTATCCGCACGGGCGGATCCCCCTTGTGCACGTGGACGCCTACCGGCTCGGCGGTATCGCCGAGGTCGACGACCTCGACCTGGACGCCGACGTCGACGGTTCGGTGACCGTCGTCGAATGGGGCGCCGGCCTGGTCGGGAGTCTCGCCCCGGAGCATCTGGAGATCGCTGTCGCGCGGCCCACCGCCGACGAGTCGGGCGAGGTCAGGACGTTGCGGCTGGTGCCGTCCGGCCCGGGGTGGGCCGAGCGGCTGGCGGAGCTGCCCGCAGGCTGAACCGGTTCGGCCTGCGGCCGCGGTCGGCTGTTTCGGAGCCGTGGCCGGGTGTTGCGGGACGTCGCGGGATGGGTGCTCGTCGTGGGCGGCGCGGTGGTCCGTAGTCTGGCCTGGTGCTGGTGCTGGCCCTTGACACCGCCACGGCCGCCTGTGCCGTGGCGCTCGCCGAGCTGACGGAATCCGACCGGTCGCCACGGGAGTCCGCCGCGGGGACTGCCCCGGGGGCGGACGAACCCGGCGCGCCGCCCGGGGTGCACGTCTGGCCGCGGGGCAGCGTGGTCACCGTCGACGCCCGCCGGCACGGGGAGCTGCTCGCCCCGTCGATGCGCACCGTGCTCGACGACGCGGGGGCCCGTCCGTCGGACCTGGCCGCGGTCGTCGTGGGCGCCGGGCCCGGGCCCTTCACCAGCCTGCGGGTCGGCATGGTGACGGCCGCCGCCTTCGCCGACGCGCTGGAGATCCCGGTGCACGGTGTCTGCTCGCTCGACGGGATCGGCGCGGCGACGACCGGCGCGGTCGCCGTCGTCACCGACGCCCGCCGGCGCGAGGTCTACTGGGCGTGTTACGACGGCGGCCTGAGGATGGGGGACCCGAGCGTCGGTCGTCCCGCGGACGTCGCCACCGCGCTGCGGGCTCTCGGCGTCACCGGCGTCGCCGGCCCCGGGTTCGCGCTGTATCCGGAGGCGTTCGCCGGGTTCGCCAGCATCGAGGTACCGGCCTCGGACGGCGGGACGACCGCCCCGGAGGCGGGCTATCCGCGCCCGGAACTCCTCGTTGGCCTCGCGGGCGCGGACCTGCTCGCCGGCCGGGCGCCACGCCCGCTGGTCCCGCTGTACCTGCGCCGGCCGGACGCGACCGAGCCGCACGCGCCCAAGCCGGTCGGGGCGTGACCTCGTCCCCCTCGGACCAGCGCTCGCCGGCCAGCCCGCGGGGTGAGGAGGCCCCGGGCTCGGCCACCGGCCAGGACCCGGATCTGGTGCTCGTGCCGACCCGCTGGTGGCATCTCGAGACCATCGCCACGCTCGAACCGAGCGTGTTCGCGGCCGATCCCTGGAGCGCGGAGCTGTTCTGGTCCGAACTCGCCCAGGGTGAGCAGCGCTGCTACCTCACGGCGCTGTCCCGGCCCCGGGGCGTGCCCGCGCACGACCTGGACGCGATCGTCGGCTATGCCGGCCTGGCGGTTGGTGACCCCGACGGTGCCTACATCCAGACCGTCGGGGTGGTTCCGGCGATGCGGGGCCGGGGCGTCGGCGCCCGGCTGATGATCGCCCTGCTGCGCCGTGCCCGCCGGGCCGGCGCCCGTTCCTGCGGACTCGAGGTGCGCACGGACAATCACGCCGCCCGGGTCCTCTACAGCCGGCTCGGCTTCGTCGACCTCGGGCTGCGCCGGGGCTACTACCAGCCATCCGGCGGGGACGCCTACGTGATGCGCGCGCGCCCCATCGACACCGTGGGCTACGCCGCCCTGCTCGACGACACCGAGCTGGCCCTGCCCGGCCGGGTACGTCTGGAGGAGTGAGACGCCGGCTGGTCAGACGGTGGCTGGTCAGACGGCGGCTGGTCAGACGGCGGCTGGTCAGACGGCGGCGCGGCTGCGGATGGCGGCCTCGCCCGCGGCCAGGCTGCTCTCGTATACCTCGGTGAACGACGCCAGCGCGGGGTTGACCGGGGCGAGCGTCATCTCCACCCTGATCAGCTCTACGTCCGCGGCGCCGAGCGCCTCCAGGACGTGGGCGACGTAGGGCAGCTGGTGGTCCCAGCCCTCCCGGGGAGTGCCGGGCGCGTACGAGCCGCCCTGGGTGGCGATGACGGTGGCCCGCTTGCCGGCGAGGACCGAGAATTCCGGCGGCTGCCGCAGGGTGCGCCCGACCACGATCACCTGGTCGACCCAGGCCTTGAACGCCGAGGGCACCGAGAAGTTGTACATCGGCAGCGACAGCAGGAGCTCGTCCGCGGTCTCCAGCTCGACGATCAGCTCCTCGCGGGCCTTGACCGACTCGGCCTGGGCGGGGGTGTGCCGCTGGGCCGGGATGCTCGCCGCCGAGATGGCCTCCCAGTCCAGGTGCGCGGGCGGCGTGAGTGCGAGGTCGCGGTAGGTGACGGTGCCGTCCGGGTGGGCGGATTGCCACGCCGCCACGAAGGCACCGCCCAGGTTGCGGGACGTGGAGCCCTCGCGGGCAAGGCTCGCGTCAACGTGCAGCAGGTGGCTCATGACCGATCCTCCGATGGCCTGATCAACACAGGGGAGACCTCGCCCGACTTCGGTAAGGTCTCGTCGGAGACTATCTCAAACTAGATCGTCTGTCGAAGCACCTAATTTTGGAAGTGAGAACCTCCTGATCAGGGCGGGTACGCTGCCTTGGTGAGCGACGCCGCGGCCGCCGCGGAAGGCGGCGCCGACTGCGAGGGGTTGCCCGAGAGCCTCGGGTGCGACCTCGGCTGGCTGCTGGGCCAGGTGCAGTACGGCTATCTGGCCGCATCGCAGGCCGCCGTCGAAGGACTCGGTGGCGGCCTACGGGCGCTGTACGTACTCGGCGCGGCGGTCGGGGGCGAGGCCCGCAACCAGATCGAGGTCGCCCGCCGGTTCGGGATCGACCGCACGGTGATGGTCCGACTCGTTGACGAGCTGGAGCGCGACGGCCTGGTCCAGCGCCAGCCCGACCCGGCCGACCGGCGGGCCCGCATCATCACCGCCACCGAAGCGGGCGAGCGGCTCTACGCGGCCGCCGAGCAGAAGCGCCGCTTCGTGGACCAGCACGTGCTCGCCGGCCTGCCGCCCGCGCAGCAGGACGAGTTCCTCCGACTGCTGCGCACGGTCGTGGCCCGGCTGGTGGCCGTGGACCCGACGCACGGCGCCGCGGCCTGTGACGCCGCCCGCCGCGAAATCGACGCGCACGACCCCCCCGCCGCCCCCCGCCTCGGGGGCTGAACGGGTTCGGGCCGCTTCTGTAGGGGCAAAACGGGCGAGGAACCCGACAGAAGCGGCCCGAAACCCGGCCCCACCCTCAGCGGGTCGGATGGAGCTGCTCAAAGGGCCACGCGTGGGCGCTGCCCGCGACCAGGTGGGCCGGTGGAACGGGCAGCGGCGGGCCGTCCGCCGACGCGCTGGTGCCGATCGGGGGTGTCGGGTCGGGCCGGCGCAGGATCAGCACGACGAGGTCGCCGCCCGGCTGCCGGCTGAGGTACACCTCACCCTCGCGGCCGGCAAGCGCGTCGACCGCCCAGGCGCACAGCTCGTCCAGGCGCCCGGCGGCGGCACGGGCCTCCCACATCCAGATCATTCTTGGCTCCCGAAAGCGTCGATCGGGCAGGTTACCGCTGCTCTGGCGCGATGGTGGCGACACGGCGCCACGCCGGTGGGCCGCGGTGCCGAGGGCGCAGTGGCCCACCGCGATCGAGTCCTGGCAGGCCCTGGGCGAGCCCATCGGCGGGTGTCCGTTCCTCGCAGTCTTGACAGTTCCGACCTTGTTGGTTGACGTGTGTGGTGCGGGTGCTAGGTTGGCACTCGGCACGTGAGAGTGCCAGCGACGACAGGCGCCTGTTCCCCGCGACGGCAGGCCGCCAGGGTCGCTCTCTCATCCAGCGAAGGAAGGGGGAGGTCGATCGTGACGACCGCCACCAAGGTTGCTATCAAGCCTCTCGAGGACCGCATCGTCGTGCAGCCGTCCGACGCGGAGCAGACCACCGCGTCCGGAATCGTGATCCCGGACACGGCCAAGGAGAAGCCGCAGGAGGGCACCGTCCTTGCCGTCGGCCCGGGCCGATTCGAGGACGGCAAGCGCGTTCCGCTCGACGTCAAGGTCGGCGACGTGGTGCTCTACAGCAAGTACGGCGGCACCGAGGTCAAGTACTCGGGCGAGGAGTACCTGGTGCTCTCCGCTCGCGACGTCCTCGCGATCATCGAGAAGTAGGCCGTTCGCCGGCAGTAAAGCTAGGGGCGCGCCCCGCTGGTGGCCGCCCGGTTTCCGCCGGGTGCACCGGCGGGGCGCGCCCCTGCTTTGCGCGGCCGGTCATCGGTACCGAGAGGACACCTCAGGTATGCCGAAAATTCTCACGTTCAACACCGACGCCCGGCACGCGCTGGAGCACGGCGTCAACGCGCTCGCCAACGCGGTGAAGGTGACGCTCGGCCCGCGTGGCCGCAACGTCGTCATCGACAAGAACTACGGCGCGCCGACGATCACCAACGACGGCGTGACGATCGCGCGCGAAGTCGAGCTGGACGACCCGTTCGAGAACCTTGGCGCGCAGCTGGCCAAGGAAGTCGCCACCAAGACCAACGACGTCGCCGGCGACGGCACCACCACCGCGACGGTGCTCGCCCAGGAGATGGTCCGCTTCGGCCTCAAGCAGGTCACGGCGGGCGCCGCTCCGCTCTCGCTCAAGATCGGCATCGAGGCGGCCGTCGAGGCCGTCTCCAAGGCGCTGCTCGAGCAGGCCGTCGAGGTCAGCACGAAGGAGACCATCGCGCAGGTCGCGGCGATCTCCGCGCAGGACGCGCGGGTCGGTGAGCTGATCGCCGAGGCGATCGACAAGATCGGCAAGGACGGCGTCATCACGGTGGAGGAGAGCCAGACCCTCGGTCTGGACCTCGAGCTCACCGAGGGGCTGCAGTTCGACAAGGGCTACGTCTCGCCGTACTTCGTCACCGACGCCGAAGCCCAGGAAGCGGTGCTCGAGGACGCCTACATCCTGCTCTACCCGGGCAAGATCGCGGCCCTCAACGAGCTCCTGCCCCTGCTGGAGCAGGTCGTGCAGGAGCACAAGCCGCTGCTCATCGTCGCCGAGGACATCGAGGGCGAGGCCCTGTCCACCCTGGTGGTGAACGCGATCCGCAAGACCTTCCAGGTCGTCGCGGTGAAGGCGCCGGGCTTCGGGGACCGCCGCAAGGCGCAGCTGCAGGACATCGCCGTGCTCACCGGCGGCCAGGTGATCGCCTCCGAGGTCGGCCTGTCCCTCGAGGGTGCCACCCTCGCGGATCTCGGTCGGGCCCGCCGGGTGGTGGTCGACAAGGACAACACGACCATCGTCGACGGTGCCGGCGAGGCCGGCTCGGTCGCCGACCGGGTTCGCCAGCTCAAGGGCGAGATCGAGGCCAGCGACTCGGACTGGGACCGCGAGAAGCTCCAGGAGCGGCTCGCCAAGCTGGCCGGCGGGGTCGCGGTCGTCCGCGTCGGCGCCGCCACCGAGGTGGAACTCAAGGAGAAGAAGCACCGCCTGGAGGACGCCGTGTCGGCGACCCGCGCGGCCATCGAGGAGGGCATCGTCGCCGGGGGCGGGTCCGCCCTGGCGCACGTGACCTCCGTGCTCGACGGCGGCCTCGGCCGCACCGGCGACGAGCTCGCCGGCGTCGAGATCGTGCGTGTCGCGCTGGACTCCCCGCTGTCCTGGATCGCCCGCAACGCGGGTCAGGAGGGTGCGGTCATCGTCTCCAAGGTCAAGGAACTCAAGCCAGGTCACGGCTACAACGCCGCGACCGGTGAGTACACCGACCTGATCGCGGCCGGGATCATCGACCCGGTCAAGGTCACCCGCTCGGCGGTGGCGAATGCCGCGTCGATCGCGGCGCTGCTCATCACCACCGAGAGCCTCGTCGTCGAGAAGCCCGCCGCGCCGGAGCCCGAGCAGGGTCACGGCCACGGCGGTCACGGGCACGGCCACTCGCACGGCCCCGGCTTCTGACCGATGCCATAACCGGTGCGCGGCTCGCGCCGTGCCCAGATGTAACGACGACGCGGCCCGGCTGCTCCCCGAACTGGGAAGCGGCCGGGCCGCGTCGCTGTCCGCCGCCCCGCCCAGCCGTCGGCGGCGCACCGCGCGTGTGCTGGCGTCGCGATGGCCGCCCGGCGGCGGTGACCCGGGACGGGTGAGCGGGTGTGTGACCCGTCACCCGTCGCGGGTGGTCGGCCCACGGGCGAGGGGATGTCCGTTCATGTCCCGACCGCCCGGTCAGCAGGCCGGGGCGAGCCCCGGTCGAGCCGGCACCCGTCGGGGTACCCCGCGCCGGGAGCGACCGGTGAGGATGGCCTCCCGCTCCGACTCGCTGAGCCCGCCCCACACCCCGTACGGCTCGCGAGCCGTCAGGGCGTACTCACCACAGGCTCCGATCACCGGGCAGCGGGCGCAGATGGCCTTCGCCGCGGCTTCGCGAGCCGCTCTGGCCGGTCCGCGTTCTCCTTCCGGATGGAAGAAGAGTTCCGTACTCTCCCCTCGGCACGCACCGTGAAGCTGCCATTCCCACTTTTCCGCGCCGGGGCCTGGAAGTCGTCGAACGTCGGTCATCGGCCTGAGCCCCCCTTTCGACCTGAGCGGCGAGCGCCGCGGGCTCACCGTAGTACCGGTCACCCTCCGGATGATCTTCGAAAATTCACCCGGGCGACCTGGTGGCGGCTGCCGGCAGGCCGGTCGTGTCGCTCGTCGAAGCCGCACGGCCTTCCCCCGACCTCCGTGCGCCGGGCCACCGGCGGCCGGCGGCTCCCGCGCGCGACCGCGGGACCCCGCAGGACCTTGGGAGGCCCGGCCGGGACGTCGAGTCCGCGGGTCCGGCGGACAACTTCGTGGACGATGATTCGCCTACCCAGGCCATCGCCCGGTCACACGGCCACCGGGCCGCTCGGCGCCTGCCGGTCCCCGTGACCCGGCCCGCGGGCGCCGGAATGCCGACGCGTCCCGGCCGCCTCCACCACACACCGTCACGGCCGGCGGAACGGTGGGTGTGCGGGGGGACGGCGCGCGGGCGGCGCCTGCGGCCGGTCCGCCGGGCTGCGGCGATCTGCCGGTCTCGATCCGCCTCGACGGAACCGCCTGGCGCACCGGCGGTTCCGTCGCGCGGCTCATCGACGCCCAGTGGACTGTCCGGGGGCTGACAAAAGAGGGTTGGCCCGAAAGTAGTAACCCGCGGGCCACCGTGGCCGCCCGGAGCGCTTCGATCGGCGTCCCGGTGGGCATCGGAAGGGTTCGCGGCGACGGACGGCGGCGATCATCGGCGGCTGCTGGGCGTCAGGCGGATGGATCGCGACACCGACGCGAGCCGGTTCGTCCCGTCGCGGGACGAACCGGGCACCTGGTGATCGCGGGTGAGTGGGCGAAGCCCGGAGCGTGCCTGTTTCGCGGCACGGCGGCGCGGCGGCGCGGCACGGCACGGCGGAACACCCGTCACGCCGTCGTGGAGGCGACGTCGAGCCGAGCCGGCGGATCAGCGGGAGTCGGCCTCCGAGGCGGCGGAGGCCTCGTAGACGCCGTCGGCGAAGCCGCGGGCGTATTCCCAGCTCACGTAGCAGGACGGGTCGGGAGAGAAAGCCGGCTCGTGGACTCGCGTCCGGCCCTCGTTGAGCAGGTTGCGCAGGTTACCGGCGAGGAGCTCCCAATCGAAGTAGTGCGGCTCAGCGCAGCCCTCGCAGTCGACGACGAGCCCGCGGTACCCGCGCGGCTCAAGCAGCGTGCGGAAGACGTCGAGGTCTCCCAGCTCGGCGAGGACCTCCTCCCGCTCGTGCAAAGACAGCGGCTCGAGCAGGGAGAGGTCGTCAACGGAGTCGAGGCGCGCGAGCTCGGCGGCCGGATCCTCGGGGTCACCCGCGAAGGGGTCGACAGGCTCGTCGCTCACGTCGACCACGCTACGCTTGCCCGGACTGCTTAGTGGTCCCGATCTGGAGTCTCGGCACCGTTGTGCGGTGCTTGTGAGTGGTTTCGAATCCGGTCTTTTTCCGTTGCGCAAATCCGGCTAAGCTGGGCGGCTTGCCGCAGAGCGGACGTATCCGGGGGTGTCCGCCCCGGCGCGACCGCGATCTCTGTCACGCCAGGTCCGCCCACCGGTGCCATCGGCCTCTACGATGGACATGTGCCGCAGTCCGGCCCGAGATCCCGCTCTCAGTCCGACACGAGTCTCTGCTCGACACGAGGCCAGGGTCCGACGCCAGGGCGCGCGACCCGAGGCCGGGCGGCTCGTCAGGCATCCGGCGGTGCCGTGGCCGCCGGCCGGTTCCGCAGCGCCGCGGCACCGGTCAACCGGAACGGAAGGTGCCATGAACGATCCCGTCGCCACCGATCTGTCCGCGTCGGCGGGGAACCGCGCCGATCCGGGGGTCGACCAGCTGGGCGCCGACGCTGCGCCCGTGCCGCCCAAACTGGCGATGCTGGGCCTCACCTTCGACGATGTGCTGCTGCTGCCGGCCGCCTCCGATCTCGTCCCCGCCGAGGCCGACACCACCACGCGGCTCTCCCGGAACATCGCGCTCGCGGTGCCGCTGGTGTCCTCGGCGATGGACACGGTGACCGAAGCGCGGATGGCGATCGCGATGGCGCGCCAGGGCGGCGTCGGTGTGCTGCACCGCAACCTCTCGATCGATGAGCAGGCCCAGCAGGTCGACATGGTGAAGCGGTCCGAGTCCGGGATGATCACCGCGCCGGTGACCTGCGGCGCCGATGCCACCCTCGAGGACGCGAACGTGCTGATGGCGCGTTACCGCATCTCCGGGGTCCCGGTGACGGAGTCGGACGGCCGGCTTGTCGGCATCGTGACGAACCGCGACATCCGCTTCGAGCGTGACTACTCCCGCCGGGTGCAGGACGTGATGACCCCGATGCCGCTGATCACGGCGCCGGTCGGGGTCTCCACCGAGGACGCGCTGGATCTGCTGCGCCGGCACAAGATCGAGAAGCTGCCGATCGTCGACGAGCGGGACCGGCTGCGTGGCCTGATCACCGTCAAGGACTTCACCAAGCGGGAGCAGTACCCGAACGCCACCAAGGACGCCGACGGCCGCCTCGTCGTGGGCGCGGCGATCGGCGTGGGGGAGGACGCCTACAAGCGGGCGCAGGTGCTCGTCGCGGCGGGCGTGGACTTCCTCATCGTGGACACCGCCCACGGCCACCAGCGGGCCGTGCCCGACATGGTCCGCCGGATCAAGGCGGACATGCCGGTCGGCGCCAGCGGCCGGCCGCTCGACGTGATCGGTGGCAACGTCGCGACGGGCGCCGGCGCGGCCGCGCTGATCGCTGCCGGCGCTGACGCGATCAAGGTCGGCGTGGGGCCGGGCTCGATCTGCACCACCCGGGTCGTCACCGGCGTCGGCGTTCCGCAGGTGACCGCGATCTACGAGGCGTCCAGGGTCGCCCGCGAGCACGGCGTGCCGGTCATCGGTGACGGCGGCCTGCAGTTCTCCGGCGACATCGCGAAGGCGATCGCGGTCGGCGCCGACACCGTGATGCTCGGCAGCCTGCTCGCCGGCGTCGACGAGAGCCCGGGCGAGCTCATCTTCATCAACGGCAAGCAGTACAAGGCGTACCGGGGCATGGGTTCGCTCGGCGCCATGCGCAGCCGCGGCACGGCCCGCTCGTACTCCAAGGACCGCTACTTCCAGGACGACGTGCTCTCCGACGACAAGCTCGTCCCCGAGGGCGTCGAGGGTCAGGTGCCCTACCGGGGGTCGCTTGCCGCGGTGGCGCACCAGCTTGTCGGCGGCCTGCGCGCCGCGATGGGCTACACCGGCTCGCCGACCATCCGCCGCCTGCAGGACGAGGCCCAGCTTGTGCGGATCACCTCGGCCGGTCTCACCGAGAGCCACCCCCATGACGTCCAGATGACGGTCGAGGCGCCGAACTACAACTCGGCGCGCTGATTTCGTCACCCGGCGCAGCCGGGAGTGACCGGCCGGCATGCGCCGGCCGGCCCCAACCAGGAGGCCCCACCAGTGGCAGAGGTCGAGATCGGCATCGGCAAGAACGCGCGGGTCGCGTACGGTCTCGACGCCGTCGGTATCGTCCCGTCGCGGCGCACCCGCGACCCGAAGGACGTCTCCCTGTCCTGGGAGATCGACGCCTACCGGTTCGAGCTGCCGCTGGTGGCGGCCGCGGCCGACGCCGTCAGCTCGCCGGCGTCGGTGATCGAGCTCGGCCGCATCGGCGGCCTCGGCGTCCTGCACGTCGAGGGGCTGTGGACCCGGCACGCCGAGCCCGAGAAGCTCATCGCCGAACTCAGCGAAATCGGCGATGAGCGGGGCGCGGTGGCCGCGACCGAGCGGCTGCGCGCGCTGTACGCCACGCCCGTCGACCCGGACCTCATTGCGCGGCGGTTGAGCGAGCTGCGCGAGGCCGGGGTGACCGTGGCCGCGGCGCTGCGTCCGCAGAAGGTGCGCGCGCTGTGCCCGCATGTGCTGGCGGCCGGTGTCGACCTGCTGGTCATCCATGGCACCGCGGTGTCCGCGGAGCACCAGTCCCGGCAGTCCGAGCCGCTGAACCTCAAGCAGTTCATCGGCGAACTCGACATCCCCGTGCTGGTCGGTGGCTGTGCGTCGTTCTCGACCGCGCTGCACCTGATGCGCACCGGGGCCGCGGGGGTCATCGTCGGTGTCGGCTCGGGTCTCGGCGACCGGACCCGCGAGGTGCTGGGTGTCGGTGTCCCCCTGGCCACCGCGATCGCGGACGCGGCCGGGGCGCGGATGCGGTATCTCGACGAGTCCGGCGGGCGCTACGTCCACGTCATCGCGCACGGTGACCTGCGCACCGGCGGGGACCTGGCCAAGGCCATCGCCTGCGGCGCCGACGCCGTCATGGTGGACGCCGCGCTCGCCGCCGCCCACGACGCGCCTGGCCAGGGCGGGATGTGGCCGATGGACGTGCTGCACTCCGATCTGCCCCGTGGCCGCTGGGCCCCGATCAGCCCCACGGGAACCCTCGAACAGATCATCACCGGACCGGGCGCGGCTACCGGCACGGGCGTGCTCAATCTTGCCGGCGGCCTGCGCACCGCGATGGCGACGACCGGTTACGCGACACTCAAAGAGTTCCAGAAGGCCGAAATCATGGTCTCCGCAGCGGGCTGACGTCCCGCGCCGGGGCCGATCGAGGGTCCGTCCCGGCGGGCGGCACGCAGTGACAGTCATGGACCGGGCACGCCAGCGGCGGTACCCGGTCGATTCCGACCCGACCTGGACATGGCACCCTGGGATCGTCCGTCTCCGGCACTAAGGACGACCGATGCGCCTCGACGAGCATGGCCGCTGGGTCAGTGATGACGGCGTCTACGTCTGGGACGAGGCTGCCCAGACCTGGCATTCCGCGTCCCCCACGCCGCCGGCCGGCTCCGGCGGGGCCCCCGCGTGGCCGAACTCGGCCGCCGCCGGTACCGCCCGGCCCGCCCCGGCGAACGCCGGTCCGCTGGCCCGATCAGGGGGGGCGGTCCCGGAAACGGGGGTCCCCCGCGCCGCATCGACCACCCAGGACCGCGGCCGCGGGGGTGGCGGCGTAGGCGATCCGGCCAGCACGGACGCGGGGAGCGTCCCGGTCCCGGGCGTGCGCGGCCTGGGTACCGGCGCGATGCCCTCGTTCGACGGGACCGGGCAGTTCGGCCGCTGGGCACCCACCGGCGCCGAGGATGCCTTCCGGTCACCCGGCGAGGCCGGTGTCGACACCGCGGCCCGGCCAGGCCGGACCGGGGTGACCCCGACCGGTCCGGGTGCGGCCGGCGCTGGTCCGCTCGGCGCTGGTCCGCTCGGTACGGATCCGCTCGGTACGGATCCGCTCGGTACGGATCCGCTCGGTACGGATCCGCTCGGTACGGATCCGCTCGGGCTCGCGACGCGCGCCGACCCGCTGCGGACCGGTGCGAACCCGGTGGGGAACGTGCCCGGTTCCGGGTCGGCCGGCGACCGTCCGGGCGAGCCGGCCCAGCCAGGCGTGGAAGGCGTCACCGTCGGTGGGCGCGGGCTCGCCACGGCCGACGACGACTGGGGTGACGACGGCGAGTCGACCGGGGAGATCCGCCGGTTCGGCGGCCCCGTTCCGCCGGCGCGCGCCGCCGGCGTCGCGCACTGGGAGGACGACGCCGACGACCCCGACGGCGAGTACGGGGACGACGACCTGCCGGACGACGATCCCGATGGCTTTGGGCATCCGGGTGTGCGCGGCTGGTCCCCGTCGTCGGGGCGTCTCTCGACCCGGGCGGTCCGCCCGGAGCGGGAGACGGCCGAGCCGGCTGGTGGCCTGCGTGGCGCCCTCGCCCGAGCGCGGCAGCGTCCGGCGGTGCTGATCGCCGCCGTGGTCGTGCTGGTCTGCGCCGGGCTCGGGCTCGCCGGATTCCTGGCGCTCGGCGGCGGTTCGGACGGTGGCTCGGCCTCGGGGGCCACCGCCGCCAGCAAGGGCCGCTACGACGCGTCCGTCCGGGATGCCTACCTGAGCTCCTGCCTCGACGTGAGCAATGGCAACGAGGGCTACTGCACCTGCACCCTGGACAAGCTCCAGGCCAGCTACACGCAGGAGGAGTACCTGCGGTTCAGTGCCCAGGTGCAGTCCGATTCGTCGCAGCGGATCGTGCGCGAGATCTACGCCGCCTGCCGTGACAAGCGATGACCAGCGCCCGGGTACAGTGGTTCGGACGCACTATCACCACAAATCTGTCCAGGTGGGTGGAGGACGAGCCAGCGAATTGTTGCTTTTTCGTCGTTCCTACGGTAGGACATCCATCACTCGTAGCGAAGCGGTTGCGAGAGGCCGACTCGTACCGCCGCGGTCCGGATTCCGTGCGTCTCTACGATGGCCGTCCACATCGTGCTGACCTGGGGGGCAGGAGATGCCGCCCGATGACCATGCACCAGAGCCCGGCGCGGGAAGCTGACCCCGTCGCCGGCCACGCCGCCATACCCGGCCCTGTGACGGGATGGGTGGCCGTCTCGTGACCGCTCACGACGCCGACATCAACCGGCCGCTCCCGCCCCGCCGGGATGATGACTTCTTCGCCGTCGAGCGCGTCGGCGAGCCCGAGCAGCCGAGCGCGGCCCCGTCCTGGGGCCCTACGCCGTGGCCGTCCGCGCCGGTCGAAGCACCGTCGTCGCCGGCCGAGCCACAGCGGAGCGCTGATCCGTTCGACGTCACCAGCACCTGGAACGGACCGGCGCCGCGCTTCGGTGGCGGCGGGGCCATCTCCGTCGACCCCCCCGCCCCCGATGCTGGCCGGCCGACGTCCCACCTGCCCTCGATCTACCCGCCCGCGTCCGAACCTGGCCCTGCCGCGCACGGCGCCGGGAGCTACGGTCCGTCGGTCCACGGGGCCGCGCCGCTGAACGGGGCCGCGCCGGGCAACGGCGGCTTCCTGGAGGGCAACGGCCTCGCGCCCACGCACGGTTCCGCGCCCACGAACGGTTCCGCTCCTTCCAACGGGTCCGCTCCCGCCGACGGTTTCGCGCCTGGCGGCGGGTCCGCGTACGTCAACGGTCAGCCGTCGGCGTACGGCGCCTCGGTGGGGTATGACGCGCCGACGGGATATGACGTGGCGCCGGCTCAGCGGGTACCACTGCCGCCCGGGACGGCGCCGGCCCCCGCGCCGCGCCCGGCCTACACCAGCCCGCCCGCCTACGAGGAGCCGCCGTCCTGGCGCGGCCCGGCGACCGGCTCGGTGCGGGTCGGGGCCCACCCCCCCCCCCCCCCCCGGGACGACCGCGGCTAAAGCGATTACTTAAACCGCCGGTTTACCATAAAAGCTCTGTATCTTATAAAAATAAACCAGCCCAACACACCA
>NZ_JALKFU020000439.1 GCF_023242965.2 Frankia sp. AgKG'84/4 | reverse complement strand
GCCGGTGGTGGCGCACCGGCCGGTGCCGGTGGCAGCGGGGCGCTGACCGCGCTCGGTGTTGCCCAGCCGCCGATCGGCGGCGGTCCGTCGTCGGCGGCCGGCGGCCACCGGGAGAACGAGCCTGATCGCGGCGGGATCTTCGCGTCGCGCCGCGCGATGATCGCGGCCGCGATCATCGCCGTCCTGTTCGTCGCGACGGGAACGACCGCGGGCGTGCTTCTCACCGGCCGTGACTCCGGCTCCGACACCGCCTCGGTGGCGCCGGCGGCGACGTCGGCGTTCCCGACCTCGGACCCGATTCCGCCGACGACCGCGCCGCCCGAGCCGGCCGCGGCGCCGAACCTCGTCCGCGTCGCCGGATCGTCCGAGGTCGCGCCGATTACCGAGACGGCCTACAACGAGTTTCGCCAGACCCAGCGCAACGTCACCGTGAACGTCGAGTCCACCAGCACCGAGGACGGCTTCGACGCGCTGTGCAGCGGTAAGGCGGACATCGCCGACGCCTCCTTCGAACCGAATCCCGGGTCGCTGAAGGACCCGTCCTGCCAGAAGAAGCTGGTGGGATTCGAGGTCGCCCACCACACGCTGCCGATCGTGGTGAACCCGCAGAACACCTGGCTGCGCTGCCTGAACCTCAAGCAGGTCAAGCAGATCTGGGGCGCCGACTCCACCGTCACCCGGTGGAACCAGATCGACAGGTCCTTCCCCGACGAGCCGATCAACTTCGTCGGCCCGGCCCGCACCACGGTGCAGGCGCAGGTGTTCAACGCGACCATCAGCGATGCCAGCGACCGGTCCCGCGCCTACCAGCAGACCGATCTCAGCGGTGTCGCCAACGACGTGGCCGGCGACCGGCAGTCCATCGGATTCCTGGACTACCCCACCTACGAGACGTTCGGCCAGCGGCTGCGCGGAGTCGAGATCAACAACGGTGACGGGTGCGTGGCGCCGACGGCGGTGGCCGTCGGGACCGGCCTCTACCTGCCGCTGTGCAAGCCGCTGTTCGTCTACGCGCGCACCGACGCGCTGCGCCAGCCGGCCACCGTCGCCTTCCTGCGTTACTTCCTGGAGAACGGCCGCAAAATCGCCTTTGACGCGCACTACGTCCCGCGCACCGATGACACGGTGGGCGACAACGTCGAGCGCCTGCGGAGACTGACGACGGGAGTCGGGCCGGTCCCCGCCTGAGCGGGCGGCGGACCGGTCGGGCTCAGGCGACCGAGAACGTGAGGGTGCACCGGTAGGTGCCGACGACGATGTTCGTCGGCAGGGTGATGCTGAGCGTCGGGCTCCAGGACACGGTGCTGGTCGCGCCGCGGTTCGCCGAGCCGGAGCAGCTCTGAGCGATGCTCAGCGCCGTAGCCGGTTGACCGCCACGCGTCCCAACGTCCAGAACGTGTCGAGCACGAACACGGCGGTCCAGATCCGATCGGCGTTGAGCAGCCGCTCTCCACTGAAGTTCCAGTACCACCGGCTGTCGTGCGGACCGTCGAACATCGCTTCGACCGGCCAGCTACTTCCGCTGTCCGCCAGGACGCACTGCGCGACCACGTACACCGCCGCGTGCACCCACCAGCCGCGGGCTGACGACAACAGGGACTCCGGCCGATGTCCGTCCCCCTGCACCGCGCGGCCGGGCCCAGCGTCGGACGCGGCGTCGGCAATGGCCGGTGGGTCATCTTCGCCCCGCCCGTGAGCGCCGACGCCGACGCCGACGCCGACGCCGGTGAGAACGCCGATGCGGCGCAGTGCCGGCCGGACCAGTACGGCGGCGGTGAGCAGAAGCAGGGTGGCGAGGACACAGGCCACCTCCCGGCCGCCGGCCGCCCCGTAGAGCAGGCCGACGCCGAGCGTGCCGATGGTCATCCCGAGCAGGTTCGCGCTCTCGTAGACGGCCATGCCCTGGCCGAGGCTCACCCCGGCGGCCTCGGTGACGACCGCCTGCTCGATGGGTACCGCGGCGGCGAACGCGGCGGCGGCGAGCACCCAGGCGGCGGCGAGCACCCACGGCCCGGGCGCCGGGGTCAGGACGAGGGTGAACATCGCGCTCGCGACCAGCGCGGCGACCATCACCGGGCCGCGGCCGAGCCTTATCACGAGGGTGTGCAGGAACTCCGGCGCGATGCTGAAGACGACGAAACCGGGCAGGAAGACCAGCGCGATCGTCACGGGTTCCAGCCCGTGCCTGCGTTGCAGGTCCAGCAGCAGCAGGAGCGCCACCCCGGACTCGGCCAACGCGGTGAGCGCGACCACGCCCAGCAGGGGCCACAGCCGGCGGCCGAGGGAGCGCAGCCGCGGGGTGCGGGCGGCCTCGCGGGTGACATCGGCGGGCTCCCGGTGGAGCAGGGTGATCCCCGCCGCGGCGCAGGCCGCCGCGCCGAGCCAGAACACCCCGCGGTAGTCGACCCGGGGAAGGAGGGTGAGCGCCGCGACGAAGGCGACCCAGGTACCCGTCCCCTCGGCCGCGAACAGCCGCGCGAAGGCGCTGGTGTCGGCGCTCATCTCCTCGGCGACCCGGGCCCGCAGGGCGATCCAGAACACGGCGCCGCCGACACCGCCGGTAACGGCGGCCACCATCGCCACCCCAAGGCCGTCCGCAAGCGCGTACCCGGCGAAGGCCACGGCGTAGACCCCGGCGCCGGCGGCCGCGAGCCGGCCCCGGTCCAGCCGGTCCGCCAGGATGCCGGCGGCGGGCCGGGTGAGCAGGGACACCAGCGTCTCGACGGCGGCCAGCGCGCCGATGGCGGCGGGCGAGAGACCCAGCGCCTCACCGGCCCACAGGGGCATGAGGAAGTCGAGAACCTCCACCGGACCGCGCGCGAGCGCGGCGGCGAGCCCGTTGCGCTCGGACCTGGCCGAGACTGATGGAGGAGCGGAAGTCGACACGGGTCCCCCCTCGGACGACGTCAGGATACGATCGTATCCTGACGTCGGCGCTGACGCGCTGGATGCCAGGGACGGGGGTTCGTATGCCGAAGGTCGTGGACCGCGAGGCGCGTCGCCGCGCCGTCGCGGGCGGGCTGCTGCGGCTCGCGGCGCGGGATGGGTTGGAGGCCGTGAGCGTGCGCTCGGTCGCGGTGGAGTGCGGCATCTCCCCGGGGGCGGTGCAGAAACTGTTCCCCAGTAAGGAAGACATGATTCTCCGGGCGCTGGAACTCACCGAGGAACGGCTGGCGTCCCGCTACGCGTCCCTCGCCGACGACGCCGGCCTTGACGCGCACCTGCGCCAGGCCCTGCCGCTCGATGAGCAACGGCGCGAGGAAGTGATTATGATCATCGCCTTCAGTGCCCGCGCGGCCGGCCGTCCCGACTGGGGCAAGCTCCTCGCCGAGGGTTACCGCACGATTCAGGACGCGACGGCGGAGCTGCTGCGCCGGGCGCAGCGGGACGGTCTCCTCGACGCCGACCGTGATGCCGCCGACCTGGCCGCCGGCCTGGTCGCGTTGAGCGACGGCTTCGCGGCCCGCCTGCTCCATCTCCCACCGGACTCCGCCGAGGCTCACGGGCTCCTGCGTGCCCTGGACGCGTCGGTCCGAGCCCTGCTTGGGATCACGTCCGCGGGGACGCCTCCGGCGACGCCGGGCGGTTGAGCGAGCCCGGCCCGGTCAGGCCGAGGAGCACACGGAACGGCCTCCACCGCTGGCGCACGCTCAGCCGGCGCACGCGTCGGTGAACGGGACGCCCGGAGCGAACTGGCTCCATTCCTCCCGGCTCGGCCGCGCCTGCGGCGACGCGCACGCCAGGGCGCGCAGCCTCGCCGGGTCGAGCGAGCCGAGCAGGACCGTCCCCTTGTCCGTAGCCGCCGCGACGGCGCCGGCGGCGGTGGTGCTCAGGGCCCGCACCGGCGCGTCGAGCGTGCCCAGTGCGGTGAACGTCGGCGTGGCCAGGGCGAGGTTCCAGTAGGCGACGGTACCGGCGAGATCCGCGCTCACCAGCTGGTTCGCGGTGGTGAACGCGACGGCCGCGACCGGCTGGTCATGGCCGGTCAGGCGGCGCGGGACGCGGGGATGCGCGGGGTCGGCGACGTCGGACACCTGCAGGATCCCGTCGTCCCCGCCGGAGGCCAGCACGCGGCCGTCCGGGCTGAAAGCGATCGTGTTCACCGCGCCGGAATGCCCTGTGACGGAGCCTGCCAGGACCGGATGACGCGGGTCGGCCAGATCCCAGAGCCCCACGGCGCCCCCGACGCCGGCGACCGCGAGCAGCCGGCCGTCCGGGCGCAGGGCGATGCCCGTCACCGGGCCGGTGCGGCCGATCAGCAGGTACAGCGAGACCGGCGCGTCCGGGTCGGTGATGTCCCACAGGCCCACCGACGAGTCCATGCCCGCGGTGGCCAGCAGGTGGGCCCGCGACGACAGGGCCAGCCGGTGCACCGGCGTCGCCTGCGCGCCGAGCGCGCCGCGGGCGCGGGGCCGGGCGGGGGGCCCCCCCGCCCGACTCCGTCGAACCATCCTGATCACCGTCCG
>NZ_JALKFU020000438.1 GCF_023242965.2 Frankia sp. AgKG'84/4 | reverse complement strand
GTGGCGGCCCGCGCCGCCCGGGTGTTCGAGGCGGCCGACGGGCCGTTCCTGTCACAACCGGTACGGCTCGGCGGCCTCGCCCGGCTCGCGTCGGTCCGGCCGGCGGATCTCGCCACGGTCGCCCCCGGCCGGACTCTGCGCGGGCTCGGCCGCGCTCTGCTGCCCGATCCACGACTGCGCCAGCTGCTCGACCGGTACGCGACATATTCCGGTTCCGACCCGCGCCGCGCCCCGGCCGCGCTGGTCTCGGTCGTCCACGCCGAACGGCACTTCGGCGGCTGGTACGTCCCCGGTGGGCTGCGCCGCCTCGGCGCGGTCATCGCGGCGCGCGCGCAGGAGCGCGGCGCCCGGTTCCTGCTCGACACCCGGGTGCTGACGGTGACCCGCACTCCCGGTGGTCGGGTGGACGGGGTGCGTCTCGTCGACGGCCGGCTGCTGCCCGCCGACGTCGTCGTCGCCAACGTCGACGCGGCCGCGCTCCACGGCCGGCTCGTCGCGGATCCCGCCGATCGCGCCGGCCGCCGCCGGGTGCGCCGCGCCACGCCATCGATGTCCGGGTTCGTGCTGCTGCTGGCTCTGTCGGGCCGCACCCCTGGGCTGGGACACCACACGGTGACGTTCCCAGCGCACTACGACGACGAGTTCGACGCGGTCTTCGCCGGCCGCCTCGCCGTCGACCCAGCGGTCTATCTCAGCTCCCCCGCCGACCCGGCCTGCGCCCCGCCCGGCGACGAGGCGGTCTTCGTCCTGGTCAACGCCGCGCCCCACGTGCCGGCGGGAGGTGACGGCAGGCCCGCGGCGTCCGGGCATGGCCTGGACTGGGACCGGCCGGGCCTGGCCGACGGGTACGCCCGTCAGGTGCTCGACCTGCTCGCGGCCCGCGGGTTCGACTTCCGGGGACGGCTTCGGTGGTACGAGACGATCACGCCGGCCGACCTGGAACGGCGCACCGGCGCGGTCGGCGGGTCGATCTACGGCACGTCGTCGAACGGGATGCGGGCGGCGTTCCTGCGCCCACCGAACGCCACCGGCGTGCCCGGGCTGTTCCACGTCGGCGGCTCGGCGCATCCCGGCGGCGGGCTGCCGCTGGTCGTGCGGTCCGCGCAGATCGTCGCCGGGCTCATCGGGCCGGCCTGACGGGCCCGACGAACCCGGCGACGCTGGACAGGCCGGCGTCTACAGGCCGACGCGCGCGAGAAGGACTGCGGTGACGCCGCTGACGTAACGGCCGCCCTTGGTGTCGTCGGGGGCGGTCAGCCGGGGCCCGGTGGTCGCGAGCGACGCGCCGTCCTCGGTCACGGCGAGCAGGCTCGCCGAGCCGGCGAAGCCAGGGGCGATCTCACCCCAGGACACGACCGACTCGTAGCCGTCGCTGGCGTGCACGACGGCGGCGTAACGCAGCGCGTCGTTCTTCACGTCGGCGCGGAACGACGGCCTGGCCGCCTGCAGCACGTCGTAGAGCAGCGGGCCGGTGTAGGTGTGGGTCTGCTGGCCCGCTGCGCTGGCGAAGGTGACGGTCTGGGTGTGCTGCGGGTACTTGCTGGCGAGGTCGGCCACGGTCAGGCGCAGCGGACGGGCGATCCGGCCGAGCAGGAGGACGCGTCCGGGCTGGCCGGGCGTGCTGCTGACGGCCTCTGCCTCGGTGGCGGGCGCCGGGGTCGGCGTCGCCGCCTGCGCCCGCCAGGTGGGCAGCAGGCTCAGCAGGACGGCCGCGGTCAGTGCGAGAACGATCGCGACCACGCGCGGCGGGGACAGTTTGCGGGCGATGTGCGAAAGCATTTTCCCGAATCCTTTGTGGAGGGCAGGGACCGCCGGGTACGGATCGCGCCACCGCGACCGTTGAGCGACCGAGTTACGGGCGAATCGTAGCAATGCATCCGCACCTTCGGGTCAATACCAGTTTTTCGCCCGCTTCTACGGAGTGGGAAAAGTTTTCCGAGTTGTAGCGCTCAGAAAATATTCAGTACACATATGGATGGGGGTCGGTGCGCGGGTCAGTCGGCGGGACGGTCGCCGCCCTGGCCGTCCCCGGCCAACGCCGCGCGCACGGTGACCGTGAGCTGACCGAGACCGATCACGGCGACCGCGAGCGTCCCCCCGGCGGCGGCGCCGGCGACGGTGCCGGCCAGCCCGGGAACGACCCCCGCGCCAGCCAGTCCGAACCCGGCGACGATCAGCCGGGTCGGCCGTTCACCCACTGTCACCACGCCGATCTCGGCGAACCCGGCGCAACCTGCCCGCGCCCGGGTGTATTCGAGCAGGCCGAGCGCGACACCCGCGGCGACGACCAGCCCGCCGGGGGCGCCGAGGTACCACAGCGCCAGCAGGCACAGCGCGTCGCCGCAGCGGTCCGCCACCGAGTCCAGCACGTAGCCCCAGGCGCTGACGCGGTCGGTGAGCACCGCCACCGCGCCGTCCACGCTGTCGGCCAACCCACCGAGGAGCAGCGCCGCCACACCGAGCAGCGGCCAGCGCCCACCCGTGGCGGCCGCCGGGACGGCGAGCGCCACGAGCGCCACACCGGCCGCGGTGACCGCCGAGGGCGGCACCCGCAGCGCGGCGAAGGGGCTCGCGAGCCGGTGGATGAGCCCCAGCCAGGCGCGCACCAGCCACAGGCCATTCGCCGGGTCGTAGCCGCCGTGCAGCGTCGCCCAGCGGGCCAGATAGGTCTCGCGGTTCGGCACCGGCCTATGCACGCCGCCCATGGTGCCTGGACGTAGAGTCACCTGGTACTCCGACCACGGGATTTGCCACCGTTCGGGCGGGCAGGCCGAGGCGCGGGTCCGATGACAGGAGCGATGTGAACGAGCAGCCAGCCGGCGTGGTGGAGACCTTCGCCGACCTCGACGCCGAGGCGATCTTCGCGCCGCACCGCGACCAGGTGATCCTCGCGGTCCGGATCACCCCGGTCTTCAACACCCTCGACCTCGGCCTGGTCGCCGCGGTGGTCGACGCGGCGAACCAGGCGGGCTTCGCCCTGGTGCGCGAACAGTCGTTCCGCGACGAATGGCTGCTCTGCGTCTTCGACGCCTACGACGATCACGACGCGCCGGGCCTCGGTCGTAGCCGCGACCTCGACGACCGCGACCTCGACGACCGGGAGCTCGACGACCGGGAGCTGGACGACTGAAGGACCCGACGACGGCGCGGACCCGACGACGGCGCGGACCCGACGACGGCGCGGACCCGACAGCGGCGCGGACCCGACAGCGGCGCGGACCCGACAGCGGCGCAGCCTCGAAGGCGACCGGTTCCGGTACGACCGCGGCGGTCGGCCGACGGCGCTACCGCACCGCCTGGAAGATCTCCCTGGTCGCGCTGGACCGGTTCAGGGTGATGAAGTGCAGCCCGGGCGCGCCGCCGTCGAGCAGCGTGCGGGACAGTTCGGTCGCCACCTCGAGGCCGATCGCCCGCACGGCGGCGGGGTCGTCGGCGACGCCCTGGAGCCGGTCGGCCAGCGCCGGCGGGAAGGCCGCGCCGGAGAGCTGGGCCATCCGGACGATCTGCGCGACGTTCGTCACCGGCATGATCCCGGGAATGATCGGCTTGTCGCAGCCCAGGGCCCGGACCCGGTCGACGAGGCGGAAGTAGTCCTCGGCGCCGAAGAAGAACTGGGTGATGGCGTAGTCCGCGCCGGCGTCGAACTTGCCGACCAGGTGGCGGGCGTCGGAGTCGAAGTCCGCCGAGCGGGGGTGCTTGTCCGGGAAAGCCGCGACCCCGACGCAGAAGTCCCCGACCGAGCGGACGAGGCGCACCAGGTCCGCGGCGTACTCCACGCCCTGCTCATGCGCCGTCCAGACGCCCTGCGGGTCGCCGGGCGGATCGCCGCGCAGCGCGAGGACGTTGCGCACGCCGGCGCCGGCGTACGTGCCGATCACCTGGCGCAGTTCGGCGACCGAGTGGTTCACCGCGGTGAGGTGCGCGATCGGGGTGAGCGTCGTTTCCGTGGCGATCCGCTCGGTGACCCGGATCGTGCCCTCCCGGTTGGAGCCGCCGGCGCCGTAGGTCACCGAGACGAACGAGGGCCGCAGCGCCTCGATCTGCCGCAGGGCGGTCCACAGCTGGCGCTCGCCGTCGGGCGTCTTGGGCGGGAAGAACTCGAAGGAGAACGACGGGTGCCCCGAAGCGAGGAACTCCGCCATCGTCGCCGGTTTCGCGCTCACACTCGGTACCGCCGTCATGCGACGAGACTAGCTGGAACGGGACCACACCCATGGACGGACCCCGCCCACGGGGCGGACCGCGGCGGGCCCGCTGCGACCGGCCGCGGACGGGTGTGGCCAATGCCGCAGGTCCGCCCAGATCCACCGGATCGGCCGGCCCCGCGGGCACGACCGGACCGCTCCCAGCGCTCAGATCGGCAACGCTCAGATCGGCAACGCTCAGATCGGCAACGCTCAGATCGGCAGCGGGCCCAGCGGCGCGGCGTGGCCGACCCGCACCCGGCCGGACGTCGTGCGGGCGACCACCCGG
>NZ_JALKFU020000437.1 GCF_023242965.2 Frankia sp. AgKG'84/4 | reverse complement strand
CTGGCCGCCGGCGGTGAAGCGGCCGCTCAGCGCGGTCGCGGTGCCGCCCGGCAGCTCCCAGGACGCGTGGGTGTCACCGCCCTGCGCCGCCACGGTGAGCCGGACGTCGACGACGAGCGCCCGGCGGACCCCACGCGGACCCTCCCGCAGCAGCAGCCGGTAGGACGCTGCCAGCGGGTCGCCGCCGGGCAGGTCCGTACCGGTCAATAGGCCATCATGCGGGACGGCCTCGAGCGGGACGGCGTCGAGGATCTGCAGCGCGATGCCCTCCGCGAGGGTGACGCGGCGGCCGTCGAGGGCGACCAGCAGGGCGGCCGTGCGTCCGTCGGTGTCGGCCCGGTCGGACTCGGTGACGAACAGCGCCTGCCCGTCGGGGCTCCAGCGGGCCGGCGCCGCCGCGCTGGTGTCCCCGCCGGCGATCCGACGCACGCCGACGGCGCTGATCCGCCGGCCGGCGGTGGGGTCCACGACGCGCACCTCGGTGAGCTCCTCGCCACCGGACGCGACCTGCACGGCGAGCAGGGTGCCGGCCGGCGACCACAGCGCGCTGCGAACATGACCGGGCCCCGTGTCGATGCGGCGGCGCCGGCCGTCGACCGAGCGGATCCACAGCCGGGGTCCGTCGGGGCCATCGGCGACGTAGGCGAGCCGACCGTCGGGAGCGAGCGCGGGAGCCCGCACGCCGACGGCCGCCACCCATTCCTCGGGCAGCGCCGCCGGCGCCGCGGCAAGCGCGCCGGGTCGGCGTGGTGCCGGCACATCACCGTGCTGGCGACGGGGGGTCAGATCGTCGAATCGACGGCGACGAGCCATGTCACTCCCTCGGCAGGTCCGGCGCGATCACGTCACGCCATGGGTCTGCAACCACATCTCCAGCAGCGCGGCCTGCCACAGGGCGTTGGCGCCGAGGGTGGTGCGGTTGTCGTTCGGGGCGGCGAGCATCGCCTGCACCCACGACGGCCGGTACAGGCCGCGGGACTTGGCGGCCGGGTCGGACAGCGCGTCGCGGACCCGGTCGAGGAACGGACCGTGCAGGTGGCGGATCGCCGGCACCGGGAAGTAGCCCTTGGGCCGGTCGATGACGTCGACGGGCATCAGCGGGCGGCCGATGTCCTTGAGCACGCCCTTGCCGCCGGAGGCGAGCTTGAGCTCGGGCGGGCAGGCGGCGGCGAGCTCCACCAGCTCGTGGTCGAGGAACGGGGTCCGGGCCTCGAGGCCGGCGGCCATCGTCATGTTGTCGACGCGCTTCACCGGGTCGTCCACGAGCATGATCGTCGAGTCGATCCGCAGGGCGGCGTCGACGGAGGTCTCGGCGCCGGGGCGGGCGAACTGGTCGGCGACGAACCGCCGCGAGGCGTCCGCGTCGAGGAGATGGTGCGGCTCGACCATCGCCGGCATGTCCCGGTGCGGCCGGTCGGCGAAGACCCGCAGGTAGGCGTCGACGGCGTCGCCGCGCGCCACGTCGGCCATCGGGGGGTACCAGGAGTAGCCGGCGAAGACCTCGTCGGCGCCCTGGCCGGACTGCACGACCTTGACGTGCCGGGAGACCTCCTGGGAGAGCAGGTAGAACGCGACGCAGTCGTGGCTGACCATCGGCTCGCTCATCGCGGCGACGGCGGCGTCGACGGCGGGCAGCAGCCGGCTGCCGGGCACCCGGATCTGGTGGTGGTCGGTGGCGAAGTGCTGGGCGATGATGTCGGAGTAGGCGAACTCGTCGCCGGACTCGCCGCCGGCGGCCTCGAAGCCGACGCTGAAGGTGGCCAGGCCGGTCTGCCCGGCCTCGGCGAGCAGGGCGACGATGAGGCTGGAGTCCAGCCCGCCGGAGAGCAGCACCCCGACGGGGACGTCGGCGACCATCCGGCGGCGTACGGCGGTGCGCAGCCGCTCGGCGATCGCGTCCTGCCAGTCCGTCGCGGTCCAGTCGGCGTGCGCCGGGTCGCGGGTGAACGACGGGCTCCAGTACACCTCGTCGGTGCTGGTGCCGTCGGGTTCGACGACGCGCACGGTCGCGGCGGGCAGCTTGCGGATCCCGGCGAGGATGGTGTGCGGCGCCGGCACCACCGAGTGGAACGACAGGTAGTGGTGGAACGCGACGAGGTCGATGTCGGAGCTGACCCCGCCGCCCGCGAGCAGCGCCGGCAGGGTGGAGGCGAACCGCAGCCGCTCGGCGTCGGCGGCGTAGTACAGCGGCTTGATGCCGAGCCGGTCGCGGGCGAGCACCAGGCGGCCGGTGTCCCGCTCGGCGACGGCGAAGGCGAACATGCCGGCGAAGTGGTCGACGCAGCGCGTTCCCCACCGGTGGTATGCCTTGGCGATGACCTCGGTGTCGGAGCTGGAGAAGAACCGGTAGCCGGCGGCGCTGAGCTCGTCGCGGATCTGCTGGTAGTTGTAGATGCAGCCGTTGAAGACGGTGGTGAGCCCGAGCTCGCTGTCCACCATCGGCTGGGCGCCGCACTCCGACAGATCGATGATCTTCAGTCGGCGGTGGCCGAACGCGACCGGCCCCATGGACCAGACGCCCACGCCGTCGGGCCCCCGTGGAACCATCGTGGCCGTCATGCGCGTCACCGCGTCGACATCCGCCGACCGGCCGTCGAACCTCAGCTCACCACTCAAACCGCACATTCCGCACTCCCGTCGGTCGTCCCAGCGATCAGGCGTGGTCCCTTCCCCGAACGTTCCGCCCGGCACCCCGGTGAGTGGTAGTCCGTCCACCCTCAATGCCGGACGTTTCACACTCGTATCGCTCGGGTTGCGGTTCACCCACCGCAGGCGAGAACCACTCGGTGGTGGGAGTCAGCTCAGCGGCGGGGGATCCAGGTGTCCTTGGAGCCACCGCCCTGCGAGGAGTTCACGATCAGGCTCCCGGGCGGCGCCACCCGGGAGAGCGCCGCCGGCACCACGACCGGCTCGCGCCCGGCGTAGACGAACGCCCGCAGGTCGACGGAGCACGGCTCGAGCGCGCTGTCGTGCCAGGTGGGATGGGTCGACAGGGCGATCACCTCCTGGCCGATCCAGCGCCGCGGGTCCGCCAGGACCTGCTCGCGGACCTGGGTGAGCTGGTACGGCTCGGCGTGCGGGCCGATGACGACCCCCGAGCCGCCGAAGCCGTCGACCGGCTTGACGACGAGCTGGTCGAGGTTGGCCAGCACGTGCTCGCACTGCTCCGGGTCGCCGCAGACGTAGGTGGGCACGTCGTCGAGGATCGGCTGCTCACCCAGGTAGTAGGTGACCATCCGCGGCACATAGGCGTAGACGACCTTGTCGTCGCCGACGCCGTTGCCGGGCGCGTTCGCGACGCTGACCCGCCCGCCACGCAGGGCGCGTAGCAGCGCCGGGCCGAGCGGCGCACCGTCGGCGCCGGTCGCGGCGAACAGCTCGTCCTCGTCGATGCGCCGGTAGAGCACGTCGACACGGCGCCGCCGCCCGTCGGCGACGTGGTGCACGCCGTCGTCGTCGGCGAGCAGCTCGCCGGGCTCGACCAGCGCGACGCCCATCTGCTCGGCCAGCAGCTTGTGCTCGAAGTAGGCGGAGTCGGCCGGCCCGCTGGTCAGCACGGCCAGCACGGGATCGCCGCCGGTGGCCCCCGGCGCGGCCGCGACGAGGGCGTCGCGCAGCATCGTGGGCACACCGTCCAGGCGCAGGATGCCCGAGGGCGGCCCGAGCTCCGGCAGCACCGACGCGGCCAGGCGCCGGCCCTCCATGGCGTAGGCGATCCCCGACGGCACCCGCAGGTTGTCCTCGAGGACCAGCCAGCCGCCGTCGCCGCCGCGCACCAGGTCGATGCCGGCGGTGGTGATCCGGATCGCCTCGCCGGGGACGGCCCGGCCACCGTGGCGCAGCCCCGGCGCGTCGTTGACGATCCACGGGGGCACGATGCCGTCGGCGACCGCGGCGCGCTCTCCGTAGACATCGTGCAGGAATGCCTCGAGCGCGCGGACCCGCTGGCGCAGGCCGGCGGAGAGCACCGACCAGTCGTCGGCGGCGATGATCCGCGGCACGATGTCGAACGGGAACGGCCGGTCGGCCGTCTCGCCGTCGACCCGGAAGACGATGCCCCGGTCGTTCTGCTCGGCCTGGCGGGCGCCGACCCGTTCGTCGAGGGCGTCGGGGCCGAGGCGCTCCAGCGTGCGCATCACCGCCCGGTACTGGGGGCGCACCGCGCCGCGCTCGTCAACGATCTCGTCGTAGCCGGTGGGCTGGTAGCGCTCCAACAGGTTCGGCGCGATCTGGTCGGGCGCGGAGACCGCCGGCGCGGCGCCGATGGTCGTTCCCGCCGGCGGGACGTCCCGGGTCTCGGCGAGGATCAGGTCGGCGACGTCGGTGAGCAGTCCGCGCCGCGCGAAGGCGCGCCGCTGGCGCTGCGCCGAGCTGCCGCGCCCGGCGGCCTGCTCGGCGAGGTTGTCGACGAGCTCCCAGTCGTCGAGCTGCTCCAGCTGGGGACGGACCTCCTCCAGCAGCCGGCGCAGCATCGCC
>NZ_JALKFU020000436.1 GCF_023242965.2 Frankia sp. AgKG'84/4 | reverse complement strand
GGCAGCAGGCGAGTCGGAACTTCGGGCGTGGCATGGCAGCCTCCAAGGGCGTGGGGGGCGTCGACGCGGCCGCGATGGCCGGGGGGGGCGGCGCGGCGCCCGGCTCCCTCGCCGTGCACACGCCGATCACCGGGGAGCGGCTGTTCGACGTCGCGGTCACGGACGCGGCCGGGGTGGCGGCGGCCGTGGACGCGGCGCACGAGGCTTTCCTGCGCTGGCGGGTGGTGCCCGCGCCGGTGCGCGGCGCCCTGGTCCGACGGTTCGGCGAGCTCGTGGCCGAGCATGCCAACGACGTCGCGGACCTGATCGGCGTCGAGGTCGGCAAGATCCGCTCGGAGGCGCTCGGCGAGGTCCGGGAGATGATCGACATCTGCGATCTCGCCGTCGGGCTGTCCCGGCAGCTCGACGGTCGCACGATGCCCTCGGAGCGTCCCGGGCACCGGTTGATGGAGACCTGGCATCCGCTCGGCGTCGTCGGGGTGATCTCGGCGTTCAACTTCCCGGCGGCGGTGTGGTCGTGGAACCTGGCGCTGGCGATCGTCTGCGGCGACGCGGTGGTGTGGAAACCGGCGCCGGGCGCCGTGCTCACCGCCAGCGCGTGTTCGGCGCTGTTCGCCCGCGCCGCGGCCGAACTCGGCGCGCCGGTGAACCTCAACGTCCTCGTCCCCGCGTCCGCCGAGGACACCGGGGTGCTGCTGGACAGCCCGCGGGTGCCGCTGGTGAGCGCCACCGGCTCGGAACGGATGGGCACGCGGGTCGCGCCGCGGGTCGCCGCCCGGTTCGGCCGGGCGATCCTCGAGCTCGGCGGGAACAACGCGGCGGTCGTCACCGCGTCCGCGGACCTGGAGCTGGCCACCCGCGGGATCGTCTTCGCCGCCGCCGGCACCGCCGGCCAGCGCTGCACGACAATGCGCCGCGTCATCGTCCACGAGTCGATCGCGGACGAACTCGCCGCACGGATCGCCACGGCCTACGCGAACCTGCCCATCGGCGACCCGTTCGCCGGCGGCACCCTCGTCGGCCCGCTGATCAACGGCGCCGCGTACGAGGCGATGGCCCGCGCGCTGGCGCAGGCGGTCGCCGACGGCGGCGAGATCCTCGCCGGCGGTCAGCGCCGACCGAGCAACGCCAGCTCGTACTACGCCGAACCGGCGCTGGTCCGCATGCCCGCGCAGACCGACATCGTCCGGACCGAAACCTTCGCCCCGATCCTCTACCTGCTGACCTACCGCGACTTCACCGACGCCGTCGCCCTGCACAACGACGTCCCCCAGGGCCTGTCCTCCTGCATTTTCACGACCAACCAGCGCGAGGCCGAACGGTTCCTCGCCGCCGACGGCTCCGACTGCGGCATCACCAACGTCAATATCGGCACCTCCGGCGCCGAAATCGGCGGCGCGTTCGGCGGCGAGAAAACCACCGGCGGCGGCCGCGAAGCCGGCTCCGACGCCTGGCGCGCCTACATGCGCCGCGCCACCAACACCATCAACTACTCCCCCGACCTCCCCCTCGCCCAAGGCGTCACCTTCGCCTGACCAACCCGCCCTCCCCGCACAGCCGCCACCGGGAGAATCGACCCCAGCCCAGACAGGAGGAACCACGCGATGCGGTTCACCGGACTGCGGGACGGCCGGCGCGTCCTGGTCGGACTGCTCCTCGACGCGACCGACGACGGGGGCGGCGGCGGCGAGCAGACGGTGGTTCCACTCGCCGACGTCGACGAGTTCTACGCCGACCTGCCTGGCTGGACGGCCCGCGCCCGGCAGATCATCACGGGCGGGCGCGCACTCGCCGACGTCGTGCGGACCCCGCCCGTCCCCGCCGGCGCCCGGGTGCTCGGCATGGGCCTGAACTACCACGACCATGCCGCCGAGACCGGGCAGCAGATCCCGAGGAAGCCACCGCTGTTCGGCCGCTGGACCGCGTCACTGTCCGTGGATGGCACACCGGTACCCGTCCCCCCCGGCGAGCGCGGCCTGGACTGGGAGGGCGAACTCGCCGCGGTCGTCGGCATGCCGATGACCGACGTCGACGAGGCCACTGCCGCCGCCGGCGTGTTCGGCTACGCCGTGTTCAACGACCTCAGCGCGCGGCGCGCCCAGGGCGCCTCCGCGCAGTGGACGCTCGGCAAGAACGCCGATCGCAGCGGCCCGATGGGCCCGGTCGTCACCGCCGACGAGGTCGGCGACCCGGCCGCGGGCCTGCGCCTGGTCACCCGGGTCAACGACGAGATCGTCCAGGACGGCGACACCGCCGACATGATCTTCACGATCGGCCAGATCCTGTCCTTCGTCAGCCGCACCCTGACCCTGCACCCCGGCGACATCCTCATCACCGGCACCCCCGCCGGCGTCGGCTACACCCGCACCCCACCCCGCTACCTCACCCCCGGCGACGTTGTCACCGTCGAGATCGAGCGCCTGGGCCGTATCACCACCCCGATCGTCGACGCCGCCGCCCGCCCCTGACCTGGGCCGCCCATCGCCCACTGCCCACTTCCCACCGCCCACCGCCCACCGAGTGATCCCCGTCCAGACCGGACACGATGTCACGCATCGTGAAGATGCGGCAACGGTGGGGGAGACGGACGATGGGGTCGTCCGGGAAGTCCGCGGGATGATGCGGAGGCGTCACATGCCCGAGTACCCACCGATCGCCGATCACGGTCTTGTCGGTGACCTGCAGACCGCGGCGCTGGTCGCGGCCGACGGAACCATCGACTGGTGGTGCACCCCACGGTTCGACTCCCCCAGCGTGTTCGCGTCGCTGCTCGACAGCGACCGCGGCGGCCACTGCCGGCTCGCCGCCGACGTCGGCGAGGCCGACGGCGCGGTCGTCCGCCAGCTCTACCTGACCGACACCGCCATCCTCGTCACCCGGTTCATGGCCCCGGGCGGGGTCGGTGAGGTCGTCGACTTCATGGAGCCCGACACGTCGGGCACCCCGTCGAGGCGCCACCGGCTGATCCGCATCGCCCGGGTCGTGCGCGGTCGGCTGCCGTTCGAGCTGCTGTGCCGGCCGCGATTCGACTACGGCCGTGCCACCCACAGCCTGCGCCACCTCGACGACGGTTCGGTGGTGTTCCACAGCGCGGACGCGGACCTGCACGTGCAGACCAGCGGGCCGATCACGCTGCACCCGGACGGCCACGACGCCTCGGCCCGTTTCACCCTCGATGCCGGCGAGGTGGCCGCGGTCATCCTGACCTGCGACTCCGGCGACGTCGCCGGCCACGGCGAGGGTCTCCACCGGTCGCCGGTCAGCGCGGAGGCCGTCACCAGGGCGTTCGACTCCTGCCGCGACTTCTGGCTGACCTGGCTGCGCGCGTCGCGCTACCAGGGCCGCTGGCACGACATGGTCACCCGCTCGGCGATCACCCTGAAACTGCTCACCTACGCGCCCACTGGCGCGCCGATCGCCGCCGCCACGATGGGCCTGCCCGAGCAGATCGGCGGCGAACGCAACTGGGACTACCGCTACACGTGGATCCGCGACGGCTCGCTGTCCGTCCACGCGCTGACCGCGCTCGGTTTCCACCGCGAGGCGGATGCCTTCCGCCGCTGGCTGCGTCAGCGCCTCGACGCCGGCTGGACGGCGTCCGGCGAACCGTTGCAGATCATGTACCGCATCGATGGGGAACCGCATCTGACCGAGGAGATCCTCGACCATCTGGAGGGTTACCGTCGCTCCGCGCCGGTGCGCGCCGGCAACGCCGCCGCCGACCAGATCCAGCTCGACATCTACGGCGAGGCCGCCTACGCCCTCGCCGAGTCGCCGGACATCGGCGGCATCCGCGGCTGGACGGCCTTCGCCGGCGTCATCGACTGGCTCACCGAGAACTGGGACCGCCCCGACGAGGGCATCTGGGAGACCCGCGGCGGCCGGCAGAACTACACCTACAGCCGGCTGATGACCTGGGTCGCGCTCGACCGGGCGGAACGGCTCGCGCGCCGCCACTCCCGCCCCGCCGACCTCGGCCGCTGGGTGGCGGCCCGCGACGCGGTGTTCCGCCAGATCCTCGACCGCGGCTGGAGCGCGAAGCGTCACGCGTTCGTCCAGCACTACGACACCGACGTCCTCGACGCCTCCCTGCTGCTCATGCCGCGCGTCGGTTTCCTCACCCCGACCGACCCGGACTGGCTGAGCACCCTCGACGCGATGGACGACGAGCTCGTCAGCGACAGCCTGGTCTACCGTTACGACCCGGCGGCCTCCCCCGACGGCCTGCGCGGCAGCGAGGGAACGTTCAACCTGTGCACGTTCCTGCACGTGCAGGCCCTCGCCCGCGCCGGGCGCCTCGACCAGGCCCGCTACTCCTTCGACAAGATGCTCACCTACGCCAACCACGTGGGGCTGTTCGCCGAGGAGATCGGCCCGTCGGGCGAGCAGCTCGGGAACTTCCCGCAGGCGTTCACCCATCTCGCGCTCATCAGCGGGGCCATCAACCTCGACCGCGCCCTCGCCTGAGGCCTCGGGG
>NZ_JALKFU020000435.1 GCF_023242965.2 Frankia sp. AgKG'84/4 | reverse complement strand
GGGGCAGCGCGGCGGCGGGCGGCACCGCGAACGGGGGAGCGCGCGGCGTCGGCGGTTGGGGCGCGCGGCGCGGTGGTGGAGGCGGCGCTGCGGTTGGACTGGCCGGCAGGTGGACCAGGTCGTCCAGGAGCGTCCGGGTGGGGGGCTCGGGCAGTGGCGGAGGCGGCGGGGCGAACTCGACGGCCTGCGGCGGGTGGTCGTCGGCCCAGGCCGCCGGCCAGGCCGCCGGCGGAGCCATCGGGACGGGTGGCGCCAGCCCGGCGGCGGTGCGGGCCGCCGTCCAGCGGTCCACCGGGGAGACCCGGGGGAGCAGCACGGTGCCGGGATTGCAGTCGCCCAGGGTCACTCGGTCCGGCCCGTCGATCGCGCTGACCAGCAGGAAGGCGGTGGTCGGCAAGGTCTGAACGGTCGTCGGTTCGACGAGGAACTCGTAGACCCGCTGGGAGGTCTCCCCGTCGGTCGTCGAGTCGCTGAGCGAGGCGTTGACGGTGCGCTGCCAGGTCTGCGAGCGCGACGTCGTCACCGACTCCTGCCAGCCGGTGTTCGTCGAGGTGTTCTGCAGCCACGGAAGGATGCGGGTGCGGTCGTACGTGCGACCGGTGCCGCCGCTGGTGCCGGTGGTGTCGGAGACGCCGTCCTGGCTGCCGATGCTGTCGCTGTCGCCGACGGTGAAGCTGCGCCCGATCTGCGCGGTGACCTGGGACAGGACGAAGCGGTGCCCGCGTCCGATGAACTCGGCGGCGGTGGTCGCGTCCTTGCCGTTACCGAGCCGCATGATGATCGTGGAGCCGCCCTGCTCGCCGAGCAGGCGTTCGGAGTCGTCCGCGAGCCGCTCGAACAGCAGCACCAGGCGTACCCCGGCGATCTCGGCGTGCCGGCTCAGCCTGATCAGCACCGCTCGGCCGAGATGATCGGCTCCGGCGACGACCAGCATGTCGTGGCTGGCTCCCGGTATCGTCGGGCGGTGCCGGAGCTGGTGGAACACGGCCTGGACGGCGAGGCGGTCGGCGAGTTCCTTCAGGTGCGGGGCGGAGCCGCGACTCGAGGTCGCCAGGACCCGCAGGCCCCGCACCGGCCACCAGGCCGACAGCTGCCGTGGCCGCGCGCCCGGATCGTGGCCGCCGGGCCCGGTCGGCCAGCCCGCGGTGTCCGCCGACGCGACCTGGCCGGGCGTCGGCGGACACAGCGCCTCCAGCGACGAGCGCAGGTAGCGCAGCTCGTCGGCGACCCGGTCGCCGCGGCCGAACGCGTTCATCCGGCCGACGATGGCGCGGGCCTCGGCGGGTGTCAGCGTGGTGGCCGCCCGGCCGTCGTCGAGGCCTTCGAGTACCCGCAGGCCCTCGGTGAGCCGGCGGAAGGTCAGCCAGGAGCCGAGCACCTCGACGACCGCGTTCAGCAGGTCGGCGTGCAGGGCGCGGCGGTGATGGTCGGGCTCGTTCTCCCGGCCCGGGGCGAAGGCGTCGGCGACGAGTTCGGCGGCCTCCCGCGGCACGAGGCCGTCGAGCAGTCCCACCTCGTCGAGCTGGCGGGGCAGGTCCCACGATTCGACGGGGCAGCGGGCCTGGCCGGCCAGGCGCGCCAGACCGCCGCCGACAGTTCGTTCGCTGAGGTCGACGAGCAGCATCCCGGTGCCGCCGCCGAGCACGGAACCGCCGGCGGTCGCGAGCAGGCTGGCCCAGCCGTTCCCGTCGCCGCCGAAGACGTCGACGCGCGGCGTCGCGGCCGGACTGGTGACCGGATAGAAGGCGCTGTTCGCGGACCGTCGGCGCGTCTCGGCGGCGTTGTGCGCGGCCACGCTGGCCCGCCAGTCGGCCACCGCCTGCTCATGCGCGGCACGGGCCTTCGCGGTGAGGGTGATCGTGCGGCTTCGGGCGCGGGCGAGCTGGGCGTGCCGCGCCAGCGGGGCGGATCCCGCCAACAGCGCCAGCGCGCCGCCGGCCGGGACGAACAGCAGCCCGCCGCTGGTGGCCAGTGCGGTGCCGAACGCGAGGAACGCCGCGGGCAGCAGCAGTCGGATCCACGTCGCCCGGATTGTGCGACGGCGCCGCTCGACGAGCGCGGGCAGGTCCGGCAGGTCCGGCAGGTCCGGCTGGGCCCAGGTGGGGGGTTGGTCCGCGAGCGGGCTCGGCACGGGCGGCCCGCCGTCGATGAACTCCCAGCCCCAGCGTTCGAGCGGGACGAACAGCCGGTGCGCGAGGGCGGATTCCGCGCTCGGCAGGGCCAGGTCCCCCATCATCGCCCCCAAAACCCATGTCGGCCGCACGGCCGCGGCGGGCCGGGACGGCGGCGGCGAGACGCCAGGAGATCCGGGTCGGCACACACCGTGGCGTCATCCCTGCGCTGACAGTATGGCGCCTTGTGTCCACTCTGTCGCGTTCCGCGCCGCTACCGGCGGCAGCGGGCCGGTCAGCCGGCGGACGAGGGCGTGTCGATCAGGTCGGCGATCTGGTCGGCCAGGTCCGTCAGGCCGGGGCCGGCGCAGGCCGCCGCGAGGGCGGTGGCGAGGCCGGCCGGGCCCGTGCCGCCGGCGAGTGCCCGGACGGCGTCGAGCAGGCCGCTGGCGGACACGTCCCCGACGCTCACCCGATCCGCGCCGCCGTGGTAGATCGGGCTGCCACGCAGCCAGTCGAGCTGTCCGCCGAGGGTGTCGCCGGTGATGGCCAGGCCCCGTTCGCGCCAGGACGCGGTGAGCGGGTGCGGCCCGGCGGTCGGGCCGGCGCGGCGCACGGCGTCACCGAGGGCGAGGCGGACGTCCTGCCAGCGGTAGACCCCGGCGGTGAGCCGCCGCGGGTCGCCCGTGTCGCCCGCGGCGACGCTCACGTTGGGCGGGCCGGCGGCCAGCAGTCGGCGCAGGGTGGTGTGCAGCGCGCCGGCGAACTCGTCGGCGGCGACGAAGGGCCGCAGCAGCGGTCCGCGGGCGCCCACGGCCCGGTCGACGGCATGGGCCAGCAGGCAGTCCAGCCGTCGCGGCCCTTCGGCGGCGAGGGTTGCACGCAGGGCCGGGGACGGGTCGAACGGCGCCAGCCCGAGCAGGTGGGCGAACCCCATCACCTGGTGCGCGGCGACCGCCTCCACCCACAGCACCAGCCGGGGATCGCCCGCGGCAAGCGCCGCCGTCTCCGTCTCCTCCAGGCTGCACGGCCGCCCGGACACGCAGGCCGCGCCGCAGAGCGCACTGCGCCGGCCGGTCAGCGGCACCCGGTCGTGGCGGGCCGGCCCCGGTGTCTCGCGGGCGTCGCCGGCGACCATCCGGGCCAGCACGGGCCGGTCCATGCCGTCGATGCTGACCGCGGCCACCCCGGGCGGCAGCGAGACGACCACCTCGGACTGCTCCGGGAGCAGATTCATCGTCGCGCCGACGGCCTCACGGTCGTCGGCGGCGGGCAGCCGGTGCATCACCTTCAGGGCGGTGTTCTTGATGACGTCGGGCAGGATCTTCGCCGGGATCTGCTCGACGACGACGAGCCCCTCGCCGTAGGCGCGGATCTCCGCGAGCAGGGAGGCGAACAGCTCGACGGCCGCCGCCGCCGGCCCGTCGGTGACGTTCTTGAGCAGCCGGTGGGCCTCCTCGACGACGAGGACGTGGCGCAGCCCGCCCGCCCCCGTCGCGCCGAACCGGACCCGCAGGTGCTCGACGATGCGGATGAGCACGGCCCCGAGCAGGAACGCCTTGTCCTGGTCGCTGGTGATGTCCTCCAGCTCGATCACGGCGTTGCGGGTCAGCAGCGCGCCGATGTCGAGCGGGTGGCCGCCTTCGAAGAACCGGCCGGGGCTGCCTTCGCGCAGGCTGCCGATCCGCACGTCGACGAAGCCGCGGACGTCCGCGGTCACCTCCGCGCCGTACCCGATGTCCTCCACCACCCGGGTCGCGGTGCGTTGCAGGTCGCCGAGGGTCGGATAGCGCCGGGCGGCCTCGACCAGGGGATCCGCGTCCGGGCCGGCGACCCGCAGCCGTGGTCGGTGGACCGGTTCCGGCCGGTCCAGGACCAGGTTCCAGCCCAGGTCGCGGTAACAGGCCGTGAGGGCCCGCGCGAGGACCTGGGGGAACGGTTCGTGCGCCTCGAAGGCCGCGAGGAACAGCGCGCGGACCAGGTCGACGTGGCTCTGCAGCGGGAAACCGGGCTCGGGCTCCAGTGGGTTCAGCGACGCCGGCGGCGCGTCGAGCCGACCCGGGCGGATGACGAGGACCTCCCCCCGCCCCGGCCGGCCGTCGGTGGGATCGGCCGCCGGAGCGGTGAGGTCGGCGAGGCGGCCGGCCATCCGCGCGTACTCCGCCTTCGCGGGTTCCAGCACCAGCCACGGCACCGGCCGCGACGCCCGGGTCAGCGACTCCAGCAGGGACCGGACGGTCTGTGACTTGCCGGAACCGGTGGCGCCGCAGACGAAGGCGTGGCGGTTGAGGGTGGCGCGTGGGACGGCGAGCGCGCCGGCCGGCGCCCAGCCGGCGTCGATCACGTCGCCGAGGCGCACCGCGTCCGGTGCCCCCGCC
>NZ_JALKFU020000434.1 GCF_023242965.2 Frankia sp. AgKG'84/4 | reverse complement strand
GGCGCCCGTCGCCGCGCGGCGCAGGTATGGACGTGCGGCATCGCCGCTGGTCGTCCGCATGCGGATGACCAAAGTCGCTCGGATGGGCTACCCCGGGTGCCGTGGCCAGGGCGGCATCCCTCGGGCGGAGTGCGGCGGGTATCCCGACCGGAGGCGAAACGCGTGGAACCGGCCGTGTCCGCGCGCCGGTGCGGGTCTGTGCCGGCGAACGCCGAATCCGGCGCGCGACGGCTTTTGGTCGGCCGGTCGTAGGTCGGCATTGTTGTGCGTCCCGCTCTTTCGGTGTGGTGGTTGTGGTGGCCGGTGGACTCGTCCCGGTGCTCGTCGGCGCCCGGTTATCTCGCCGCGGCGAGAGGTGCACCCTGTACAGATCGGCTTGACAGCCGCTAAGCTGATCGTGCAAGGCGTAGCGGGTCCAGTAGCAGGTCCTTTTGTCGACGCGCAGCGCCGACGCACCTTGTCGGCGGGCCTCTCCCCGGGGCAGCGCTGGGAGATCCTTTCCCGGTCGCGGTTCTGTCGGTGGTGCGCCGCGACGGCGGCCGGGACGCCGTGGTTCGAAACCGGATACGCCACTCGAGGGAGGCTGGCGGCGACCCCCCCACGCCGCCAGTCTCCCTCTTCGCCTGCGGGCGCGCATCTGCGCGGGCGCCTGCCGAGGTCCGGCCGATCGGGCCACGTCCTGATAAATTGACGGGACGACGGCCACCCCGCCAGGGGGATCATCCGACGGAGGTGGCGCAGGTGATGAGCGCCGAGCGCGCGCCCGACGAGGTCGTCCTGCAGGAACAGGCTGGCGTCGGTGGCCCGGATGCCTTCCAGCGCCTCTACACGCCACACCGCCTGGCGTACATCAAGGGCGAGGGTCGCGGGCGCGACGACGAGTGCCCCTTCTGCGCCATTGTCGCGATGTCCGACGAGGACGGTCTCGTGGTGGCCCGCGGAAAGACCGTCTACGCGGTCCTGAATCTCTATCCCTACAACGCTGGGCATCTCCTTGTCGTGCCCTACCGCCATGTCGCCGACTATGCCGACATGGAATCCGAGGAAATCGTCGAGATGGCCTTTTTCGTGCGTCGGGCGCTGCGTGCCCTGCGCGCGGCCAGTGGCGCCCACGGTTTCAACACGGGAATGAACCTCGGCCATGTGGCCGGCGCGGGTATCGCCTCCCACGTGCACCAGCACGTCGTTCCCCGCTGGGGTGGGGACACGAACTTCATGCCGGTCGTCGGCGTGACCCGGGTGCTCCCCGCCCTGCTCGGGCAGACCCGGGACATGGTCGCCGAGGCCTGGGCGCGCGCCGCCGCGGACGAGTAGCGGCCGGGGGCGGCGATGCACACCGCCGGCCGATCAGGAACTCGATGCCTCGGCGAGGCGGTGGGGCATCCGCTCGTAGCCATGCGGTTCCCGGTGAAAAGTGCCGGTGCCGTGAGTCAGCGACCGCAGTTCAACGACATATCTCGACATTTCTGCTTCGGGAACCTCGGCGTGGACAGTGGTGTGGGCCGCCGCGTACGTACCCGCCGACGCTGAATCCCGATCGGCCGGCGTGGGCTCCATTCCGACCACGCGGCCCCGCCGGGTCGACACATCTCCCACGACCGGTCCGAGGAACTCGTCCGGCACCGTCACGTCGACCGACAACACCGGTTCGAGCACGACCACGCCACCCGCGCGGATCGCGTCGCGCAGGGCCAGCCCGCCGGCGATCTGAAAGGCGACGTCCGACGAGTCGACGCTGTGCGCCCTGCCATCGACCAGGCGCACCCGCAGGTCGGTCAGCGGATGACCGGCGTGCACCCCCTGGGCCATCTGCGCCCGGATGCCCTTCTCCACCGACGGGATGAAGGACCGCGGGATCGCGCCGCCGACGACCTCATCGACAAACTCGAGCCCGCCGCCCGGCGGCAGCGGCTCCACCTCGATCCGGCAGACGGCGTACTGGCCGTGGCCGCCCGACTGTTTCACCTGGCGCCCGATGCCCTGCGCCCGAGCGCGAAGCGTCTCCCGCAGGGGTATGGCCGGCGGCTCCAGGTCGACGACGGCGCCATAACGGTGCATGAGGCGGTCGAGGGCCGCCTGCGCGTGCGCCTCACCCATGGTCCACAGGACGAGCTGGGCTGTCTGCGGGTCCTGCACGACCCGCAGGGTCGAATCCTCGAGCGCGAGTCGGGACAGCGCCGTCGACAGCCGGTCCTCGTCGGCGCGGCCGCGGGCCCGGATCGCCGTCGGCAGCTGCGGCTCGGGCAGGCGCCAGGCCGGCAGATGGCACGGATCGTCGAGGCTGGAGAGGGTGTCGCCGGTCTGCGCGGTGCCCAGCTTCGTGATCACGCAGATCGCGCCCGCCGGGCATTGCGCCACGCTGTGCAGCGCCGAGCCGAACGGCTGGGACAGTGCGCCGACGCGCTCGCCGTCGTCGTGGTCCGAATGGCCGGCCGCCGCCCGGCCGTGGCCGCTGACCAGCACGGCGTCGTCGGGGCGCAGCGTGCCGCTGAACACCCGCACGACCGACATCCGCCCGACGTAGGGGTCGGTGGTCGTCTTGACCACCTCGGCCACCAGTGGGCCCGCCGGATCGCCGGTCGCGGGTGCCCGCTCGCCGCCGTCGGGCCGGGTCAACGGGGGCAGGGGATGGTCCGCCGGCGTGGGGAAGCCCTGCACAACCACATCGAGCAGCTCGGCGCAGCCGAACCCACCGGGCGCCGGCAGGACGCCGACCGGCAGCACCGGGAAGAACGTCCCGCGGGCCACCGCCTTTCCCAGGTCGGCGAGCAGCAGCCGCGGGTCGGGCGCCGCGCCGGACAGGTAGACGTCGAGCAGGTGCTCGTCCTCGCTCTCGGCGATGATCCCCTCGACCAGCGCCGCCCGCGCGGCACCGCGCCGCGCGTCGGCGTCCATGGCCTCGCCCGGCGACTCGTGGCGGCCATCCGGGTCGTAGTCGACGGTGCGGGCGGACAGCAGGGCGCGCAGCTGGACCCGGCCCTCGCGCACCGGACCCGGCAGCCACAGCGGCGTGACCCCAGGCCCGAACGCCTGCCGACACTGCGCCAGCGCGGCGCTGAAGTCCGCGCGCGGGTGGTCGAGCCGGGTGATCGCGATGGCCCGGGGCATGCCGACCTCGGCGCATTCCGCCCACAGCAGGCCTGTCGCGCCGTCGATGCCGTCCACCGCGCTGACCACGAACAGGGCCGCGTCGGCGGCGCGCAGGCCAGCCCGTAGCTCGCCGACGAAATCGGGGTGGCCGGGGGTGTCGAGCAGGTTGATGGTGTGCCCGCGGTGGCTGACCGAGCACAGCGTGAGGCCCGTCGACCGGGCCGGTCGGCGATCGGGTTCGGCATGGCCGACGTAGCTGGTCTGGCCGCTCTGGCGCTCGCCCACGGGATGGTCGCCGTACTGGTGCTCGGGCGGCCCGGCCGCGGCGAGCAGGCGGTCGACGAGCGCCGACTTGCCCGCGCCGGTGTGGCCCACCAGGACGACGTTGCGTACTTTGCACGAGGTTGCTGGCATCCTCGCCTCCTTGATCGGCGAATCTCCGCTCGTCCGTAACGGCAGAGTCCTCCCAGGTGACGTGGAGCACAACCGCGCCGGGGGCCGTGGTCGGGTATGCACCGATCGTGGCGGCGGTACTGTGAAGACCGCCCGGAGCCGGGCACCCGCGGGACGAGGGACGGACATGCTCGCTAGCAAGGCACGACCGCAGATCCAGAAGGTGCTCGACCCCGTGAGCCAGTGGGCCGCCCGGTCGTCGATCTCGCCGGACGTGGTGACGATCATCGGCACCGTCGGGGTCGCGGGAGCCGCGCTGGGCTTCTTCACCCGCGGGGTCTTCTTCCTCGGCACCGTCGTGGTCACGCTGTTCGTGTTCTCGGACCTCATGGACGGGGTGATCGCCCGGGCCCGGGGCATCTCGTCGAAGTGGGGCGCCTTCCTCGACTCCACCTCGGACCGGGTCGGAGACAGCGCGATCTTCGGTTCCCTGGTGATCTGGTACGCCGGAGACGGCGACTCGATGCCCCTGGCGATCGCGGCGCTCGCCTGCCTGGTCGCCGGGTCGATCACCTCCTACGTGAAGGCCCGGGCCGAGGGCCTCGGCTTCACCTGCGACGTCGGTTTCGCCGAGCGCGGGGAACGGCTGCTCGTCCTGCTCGTCGCCGCCGGCCTGTACGGTCTCGGCGTTCCGTACCTCCTGCCGGCCGCGCTCTGGTTCCTGGTCGGCGCGACCACGCTGACCGTCATCCAGCGCGTCGTGCACGTGTACCGGCAGTGGTACCGGGCCGGTGACCCGCCGGCCCCGTCCGCCTCGACGGCTGCCCCGACCGTCCCGACCGGCACCGTCGTCGCGCCCGGCACGGCGATCCCGCCCGGTACCGCGATCCCGTCCGGTACCGCGATCCCGCCGGGTGGTGTCGTCCCGCCCGGTTCGGCCGTTGGGCCCGGCCCCGGGCCTTCCGCGTCGGGGGGGGTTCGGCCTTGCGTGGGGCGGTTGTTGTCCCCCGGCCGGCGGACG
>NZ_JALKFU020000433.1 GCF_023242965.2 Frankia sp. AgKG'84/4 | reverse complement strand
GCCCGGCGCGACGGCCGGACTGCTCCGGGTGGAGAGCGCGGGTCCGCGCCGCTTCCCGCCCACCACGCCGCCGCAGCGGGCGCTCAACGGCCGCGCGCTGCTGTCAGTCATCCTGGCCCTCGGCTGGCTGTTCGGGGTCGGGAGCGTGGCCGCCGTGGTCGTCGGTTCGGTCGCCAGGGCCCAGATCCGCCGGCACAACCAGCGGGGGCGGCGTCTCGCCGCGATCGGGATCGGGTTGGGCTGGACCGGTATCGGGCTGACGGCGACCAGCCTGCTGGTCGTTCTGGCGCTGCGCTGAATGCCGCACCTTCCCGGGAAACCTCCGGAAGGCCGACCACGATCGGTGTTGTTCCCCTGTGATTTCCGGCATACCTTCGCCCGCCGATGCCGTGACTTCGGACACGCGAATTTCTGAATCCGTGGACGGTGGTCACGCTCAGCGTTGTAACTCGTACGCGGGGATGCGTCGCGCACGGGGGCTTGACGGGTCGACGCGAGCGAGCTGCCACCTCATTTGTCCCGTATCGATGGGTCTGCCGAGTGCGTCAGATCTTCCGTGCACTGCGGATGGCACCTTCGGCGGGTGCCCCCTGCCCCGTGGGCGACCGCCGCCGGCACCGCTGACCGGCTGCCCCGGCACTGCGCGTGACGCGCGCCGTAACCAGCTCGTCAGTAGGCTCTCAGGCGTTCTGTGCAGCCCTACTCAAACCCATCCCCGTTACGATCGCATCCGACTGGACGGACCGTGGATCTCTTCGAATACCAGGCGAAGAAGTTGTTCGCCGAACATGGCGTTCCGGTACCCACCGGGAAGACCGCGACCACTCCCGAGGAGGCGCGAGCGATCGCCACCGAACTCGGCGGCAAGGTGGTCGTCAAGGCTCAGGTCAAGGCCGGTGGCCGAGGCAAGGCCGGCGGTGTCAAGGTGGCCGACGGACCGGACGACGCCTTCGCGAAGGCGACGGCGATCCTCGGGATGGACATCAAGGGCCACACGGTCCACTCGGTGCTCGTCGAAGAGGCGAGCAACATCGCGGAGGAGTACTACGCATCCTTCCTGCTGGACCGGGCGAACCGCACCTTCCTCGCCATGGCCTCCCGTGAGGGCGGCATGGAGATCGAGGAGGTGGCCGCCACCAACCCGCAGGCGCTGGCCCGCATCCCGATCGACCCGCTGACCGGGGTCGACGCCGCCAAGGCCCGCGAGATCGCGGTGGCCGCGAAGCTTCCAGAGTCGGCCCTGGCGGGTGCCAGCGAACTGCTGGCCAAGCTGTGGACCGTCTTCGTGAAGTCGGACGCCACGCTCGTCGAGGTCAACCCGCTGATCCTGACCGCCGACGGCCGCGTCATCGCCCTCGACGGCAAGGTCAGCCTCGACGAGAACGCCGACTTCCGCCACCCCGAGAACGAGGCGTTCATCGACGTCTCCATGGTGGACCCGCTGGAGCAGAAGGCCAAGGAGAAGGGCCTCAACTACGTCAAGCTCGAGGGCGAGGTCGGGATCATCGGAAACGGTGCCGGCCTGGTCATGTCGACGCTCGACGTGGTGACCTACGCGGGTGAGGAGTTCGGCGGCAAGCGCCCGGCGAACTTCCTCGACATCGGCGGCGGCGCGTCCGCCGAGGTGATGGCGAACGGCCTGTCGATCATCCTCGGTGACCCGTCGGTCAAGAGCGTCTTCGTCAACATCTTCGGTGGCATCACCTCCTGCGACGCCGTGGCCAACGGCATCATCCAGGCGCTGGAGATCGTCGGGAACGTCACCACCCCGCTGGTGGTGCGCCTCGACGGCAACAACGCCGAGGAGGGTCGCCGCATCCTCGCGGAGGCGAACTCCCCGGTGGTCAAGCCGGTCGACACGATGGACGGCGCGGCGAAGCTCGCCGCCGAGCTCGCCGCGGCCGCGGCCTGACCAGGGCGAAGGGAAAACAGAACGATGGCTATCTGGCTTGACGAGAACAGCCGGGTGGTGGTGCAGGGCATCACCGGCTCCGAAGGCGCGAAGCACACGAAGCGGATGCTGGCGGCGGGCACGAACGTCGTCGCCGGGGTCAACCCGCGCAAGGTCGGCCAGCAGGTCGAGGGCGTGCCGGTGTTCGGCTCCGTCGCCGACGCGATGGCGCAGGCCGGCGCGAACGTCTCGGTGATCTTCGTACCGCCGAAGTTCACGAAGGACGCGGCGATCGAGGCGATCGACGCGGCCATCGGGCTCGCGGTGGTCATCACCGAGGGCGTGCCGGTCCACGACACGACCGAGTTCTTCGCGTATAGCCAGTCGAAGGGCACGACCCGGATCATCGGGCCGAACTGTCCCGGCATCGCGAGCCCGGGCGTGTCCAACGCCGGCATCATCCCGGCGGACATCACCCCCGGTGGCCGCATCGGCCTGGTCAGCAAGAGCGGCACGCTGACCTACCAGATGATGTACGAGCTCCGCGAGTTCGGCTTCTCCACCTGCGTCGGCATCGGCGGTGACCCGGTCATCGGCACCACCCACATCGATGCGCTGGACGCCTTCGAGGCCGACCCGGGCACCGACGCGATCGTCATGATCGGTGAGATCGGCGGCGACGCGGAGGAGCGGGCGGCGGCGCACATCGAGGCGCACGTCTCCAAGCCGGTCGTCGGCTACGTCGCCGGCTTCACGGCGCCGGAGGGCAAGACGATGGGCCACGCCGGCGCGATCGTGTCGGGCTCCTCCGGCACCGCGCAGGCGAAGAAGGAGGCCCTGGAGAAGGCCGGTGTGCGGGTGGGCAAGACCCCGTCGGAGACTGCCCGCCTGATGGCTGACATTATGCGGTCGTTGTAGTTCTGTCCGCCTGATGGGCTCCGGGGACTGCGGCAGCTCGTCAGGCGGATGGTGCGGGGGTCGTGGGTTGTCGGGAATGAGGGATGGGCATGCCTTCCCTCATCTCCCGTCAACTGTCACACTCCTGCCCCGGCGTGTCGGCACGTGATGTCGATCCGCCGACCGACCTGACGAAGTGGGGTTACCGTCGTGGCGCAGATCGGCGGTCGTAACGTTGCGACCAATGACATCGGGGTGATCGCCTCCGGTGCGGTCATGTTCATCGTGAGCTTCCTGCCGTGGTACTCGGTGAGCATCTCGTTTTTCGGTCGCACCGCGAGCGCGCACCGTAACGGCTGGGGGCTCGGCTTCAACTCCTGGTTCCCGGTGCTGTTGGTCGTGGCGGTCGCCGGCCTGCTGGCCGCGCGGATTTTTGCGAACTTCACCATCCCGGACATCGGTCCGGTCTCGTGGCTGTGGGCGCTGCCGGGGGTCTCGGCGCTCGCCACGCTGCTCCTGCTCATTCGGTGGCTCCGGTTCCCGGATGTGCCGTCCGGGACCGACGCCGGCCCGAGCGTGGGCTTCTATCTGGCGCTGGTCGCCGCGATCGTGCAGACCGTCTTCGGCGTGCTGGCCGCCCTCGCGGCCGGAGCGCCCATCCCCGGCCGCGGCCGTCCGGGTGGCCCCGGCGCGCCGTCCAACTGGCAGCCCGGCCAGCCGCCCTACGGCCAGCCGTACGGCCAGCAGCCCACGCCGGGCAACCCCGGCGGGTACGGCCAGCAGCAGCCGGGCTATGGCGAGCCGCCCACCGGTGGCGGATATGGCCAGCAGCAGCCGGGTTACGGCCAGCCGCCGCAGGGCGGTGGCTACGGCCAGCCGCCGCAGGGCGGTGGTTACGGCCAGCCGCCCACCGGCGGCGGGTACGGCCAGCAGCCGGGCTACGGTCAGCCGCCCACCGGTGGTGGTTATGGTCAGCAGCAGCCGGGTTACGGCCAGCCGCCGCAGGGCGGTGGTTACGGCCAGCAGCAGCCCGGCTATGGCCAGCAGCCCCCGCCCGGGTACGGCCAGCAGCCGCCCGCCTGACCACTCCGGTTCCGCGGCGGCTGGTCGTTCCAGCGGGCTCGGTGTCTGATTTGCCCGTGTAGAAGGGCTGGCTGCGATCGCGGCTGGCCGCTTTGTAGGGCCGGTGCCCGGACGCCTACGCCATGATCGGCCGGACACGGCCTCGCGGGGTCCGTGCCTTGGTGGCCTCCGCGACCGTGGACTGGTTGGTTCGCCGGCCCGCCCGATGGGGATGTTTCGGGCGCGGGTGATTTCTCGGGCTTCGGACGGCGTGTTGTCCCGGATGGCGGGTGACCGCGTGCGAGCGTCCTACCGTGCCCGCCTTCCACAGTCCGGGGTCCGCCGGGCCGTTTCTCGACCGCGTGTGGGCCAGGGCCGGCCGGCCGGCGGTGGCGGCGATCGCCGCGTCCGCCGCCGGCCTGCTGTTCATCGAGGTCATCGTCCTGATCGTCTGGGGCGCCGACACCGGCTCCTCGACCGGGCCCGGCGCCGCGATGCGGGTCGGTGCCGATCTGTGGCTCGTCGCCCACGGGACCACCCTGGGCCTCTCCAACGGGGTCATCTCCCTGCGACCGCTGGGCCTCGCATTGTTTCCGCTGGTCGCCGCGATGAGCGCGGCGCACCGGCGGGCGACGGCGGTGCCGGCCTGGACCGGTC
>NZ_JALKFU020000432.1 GCF_023242965.2 Frankia sp. AgKG'84/4 | reverse complement strand
GCCGTGGGCCTGACCGGCTGGGTGCGGCGCCGACCACCGGGCCGGCGCCGCTGGCTGGCCGCGGACGGCGCCGCGGCGGGACTGATCATCTCGGTGGAGGTGGCGGTCTGGGCACTGTCCGGTGGCGGGTTCTTCTGGCCGGTGTTCTCCGGCCTCGGCTGGAGCCTGCTGTTCGGTCTGCACGCGCTGTCGCTGCGGCAGTGGCCGCCCGGGCGGCGCCGCGAGCTGGCCCGGCGCGTCGAGACACTGGCCCGCACCCGTCGCGGCGCCCTGGACGACCAGGCGACGGAGCTGGCGCGGGTCGAGCGGGACCTGCACGACGGCGCGCAGGCCCGGTTGGTGTCTCTCGCGTTGAGCCTCGGTCTGGCCGAGAACCTGCTGGATCGCGACCCGGCGGCGGCGGCGAAGCTGCTCGGCGAGGCCCGGTCGTCCGCCGTGGGCGCCCTCGACGACCTGCGCACGGTCATGCACAGCATCCATCCGCCGGTTCTCGCCGACCGGGGCCTCGGCGCCGCCGTACGGGCGCTCGCGCTGGACCTCGCCGTACCGGTGACGGTGACGGGCGAGCCGCAGGACCAGCTCGCGCCGGCGGCCCAGTCGGCGGTCTACTTCGCGGTGGCCGAGTGCCTCGCCAACATCGTCAAGCACAGCCGGGCCGACGGCGTGTGGGTCGAGTTCCCGCCCGGCGCCGAGGGTGTCGCGGTCGTCGTCCGGGACGACGGCGCTGGCGGTGCCGGGCTGATTCCCGGGCGCGGCCTGGCGGGTGTGCGCGGACGGCTGGATGCCTTCGACGGCCAGCTCGGCGTCGAGAGCCCACCCGGCGGGCCGACGACCGTCACGATCAGCCTGCCCGCGGCGGAACGGGACAGGTAGTGGGGACGACGCGAAGGACGGGTGAGGCTGGATGAGCGGCCTGCGGGTGGTGCTCGCCGAGGATCACGCGCTGCTGCGCGACGGGCTGGTCCGGCTGTTCGAGGCGCACGGCTTCGACGTCCTGGCCGCCGTGGACAATGGGCCGCAGCTGCGACGCGAACTGCTGGCACTGCGCCCCGACGTCGCCGTGGTGGACATCCGGCTGCCGCCGACGCTCACCGACGAGGGGCTGCGCGCGGCGCTCGCCGCCCGCGAGCGGGTGCCGGGCCTGCCGGTGCTCGTCCTGTCCCAGTACGTCGAGCAGCTCTACGCCCGGGAACTGCTCGCCGACGGCCGGGGCGGGATCGGCTACCTGCTCAAGCACCGCGTCTCCGACGTCGACGAGTTCGTGGCGGCGGTGCGGCGGGTGGCGGCGGGCGGCACCGCCCTGGACCCGACGGTGGTGGCGAAGCTGCTGGCGAGCCGCCGCCCCGGCAACCCGCTGGACCGGCTCACCCCACGGGAGCGGGAGGTGCTGGCGCACATGGCCCAGGGCCGCTCCAACGCCGCCATCGGCACCGCCATGGTGATCACCGAGAAGGCGGTCGGCAAGCACACCAACAGCATCTTCGCCAAGCTCGGGCTGACGCCGTCCGAGGACGACAACCGCCGGGTGCTGGCCGTCCTCGCCTATCTCGAGGACTGACAGCTGGAGGCTGGCCGGTCCGGCAGGATAGGGCCATGATCGGGACTGCGCGACGGACGATCGCGATGCTCGGGGCGCTGGGCCTCGCGCTGCTCGCGGCACCGCTGGCTGCCGGGTGCGGACCCGCGTCCGCCACGTCGGCGACCGACATGACCCGCCCGGCGACGCCCACCGGCGCCGCATCATCACCGGCCGCGACGGCCTATCGCGTGACGACCCGCACCGAGCGGGGGACGCTGCGCCCCGGTGCCGACTACACGGTCACGGTCACGATCCCGGTGCTCGCCGGCCCGGACGAGAACGTGGTGCGCCGGGTGGACCAGGCCGTCGTCGCGTACGTGAACGAGGAGATGAACCAGACGGCCGAGGCGAACCTGACCCTGACCGCCGGGGCGCCGCATGTGGGCGCGGCGGTGCTGGCGCTGTCGTTCGGCGGGGACCGCTACCCGCCGGGCGCCGCCCACCCGACCGCACTCGCCGCCGGGCTCGTCTTCGACCTGCGGACCGGCGACCGCATCCGGATCGAGGACGTGTTCACCTCGACCGACGCGGGGCTGCGCCGGCTGGCGGCGATCGTCCGCCCGGAGCTGGACCGGCGGTTCCCGGGTGGGCCGACGGGCGGGGTCACCGATCCGGTGACGGCGAACTACCAGCAGTTCGTCGTGACGCCCCGCGGGCTGGTGGTGATCGTGACCGACCTGCCGTACGTGCTCGGGCCCCAGAGCGTCCTGGCCCCCTGGGAACGGCTACGCGACCTCGTCCGCCCGGATCTCGCCGCCGTTCTGAACTCCTGAACAGAGCGAGGCGCCGGGCGTGCCCCGGCGGCTCCTACAGGTCGGCCCACTGCGGCTCGTCGGCGATGAGGATCCGCTCGAGCAGGCGGGAGGTGTCGCCGTAGTTGCGCACCGCGTAGTGCACGGCCGCGCGGTTGTCCCAGAACGCCACCGACCCGGGCCGCCAGGTGAAGCGCACCTGGTTCTCCGGCTTGCGGTACTGGTCGTGCACCGCGGAGAGCAGGTCCCTGCTCTCCGCGCGGTCCAGGCCGATGATCGTCGGGCGCTGGGTGTAGTTCACCCAGGCGATCTTCTCGCCGGTCTCCCGGTGCGCCCGGACGACCGGGTGGGCGACGATCGGATAGTCGTGCCCGGCGGCGTGCAGCGCGGACCGGAAGTCGTGCGTCACGTGCAGCCCGTCGAGGCGTTCCTTCACCTCGTCGGACAGGCCCTGATACGCGAGCGCCGCGTCGACCCAGACCGTGTCGCCGCCGACCGCGGGCAGGTGCACGGCCCGCAGCACCGCGCCCCACGTCGGCACGAGCCGCCAGCTCGTGTCCGTGTGGTACGGGTCCCAGCTGTCGTCGCCGGGCTGGGGGGCGTGCGACTTCGCGACCTTCTTGAAGTCGTCGGAGGAGATGCGGTGGATCGCCGTGGGTCGGGGGTCTGCCTTCGGCGCGCCCGGGTGGCTGTAGAGCGGGCCGAACTCGCTGGCGAAGGCCTCGTGCCGCTCCTGGGTCAGGTCCTGGTCCCGGAAGAAGACGACCTTGTACCGGAGCACGGTGGCCCGGATCTCGTCCCGGACCGCCGGGGTCAACGGCTGGCTGATGTCGATGCCGCTGATCTCGGCGCCGATGGTGGGCTGCAGCGGCCGCACGGTGAGCTGCGACTGGACGGGGTTCTCCGCAACAGTGGTCACTGACTGTCCCTTCGGTGAGGTGTTCGGTGGGTGAGGTGTTCGGTGGGTGAGGTGTTCGGTGCGTGGGGCGAGGGTGGGTCGGGGTGAGCGGGACCACGTTCAGTAGTGGATCGGGCCCGGGGTGCCGCCGCCGGCGGCGATCGACTCGCCGGTCACGGCGACCGCGAGCGGCGAGGCGAGGAAGGTCACGACCGCGGCGACCTCGTCGGCGGTGACGGCCCGACCGAGGGAGATGCGCGCCGCGGCGGCCTGGAGCCATTCCTCGGGCAGGACGACCGTCCCGCCGTGCTCCTCGGTCCGGGTCAGGCCGGGATGCACCACGTTGACGGTCACGCCGTGCGGTCCCAGCTCATCCGCGAGGGTCTTGGTGAGCGCGGCCACGCCGACGTTGCGGATGGAGCCGGAGACCAGACCGACCTGGCGGGCCGCGAGGCCGCCGATGTTGATGATCCGACCCCAGCCCTGGGCGATGAAGTGCGGCGTGACCGCCTGCGCGGTGCGCAGGTAGCCGAGCACCTTGACGTTGAAGTCGGCGGCGGCGTCCGCGGTGGACAGGCCGGCCACGCCCCCGGCACCCCCGGCACCGCCGGGCCGCGCGGCGTTGTTGACCAGGATGTCCACCCCTCCCAGCTCGGCGACCGTGCTCTCGACCAGGGCCTGGACGGAGGCGTCGCTGCCGGTGTCGGCGACCACCGGGATGACCGTGGCCTCGGGCGCGGCGGACAGCTCGGCGGCGGCCGCCTTCAGTACCTCGGCGTCGCGGGCGGCGATGACGACCTGGACGCCCTCGGCGACCAGCGCCTGGGCGATCGCCCGCCCGATGCCGCGGCTGCCGCCGGTGACGATCGCCCGTCGGCCAGCAAGATGAAGATCCACGTGTGCTCCTGTGAGTTGATGACCCGGCGGCCCGCCATGCCACCCGTCACGATGGGCTCGCGACAGCGGTTCGCGTCGCGACGGCGGTGGGCGTCGCGACGGCGGTGGGCGTCGCGACGGTCCGCCGCGGCGCACGTTCACGATGCACGGCGCGGGGAGGGTGCTCTGTCCGTCAACCCGGCTGGCCAGCAGCGGGCGGCGGGACATGGGCTGACGGCGGGGGTCAGCCGCGGCACGTCAGCCGGATGGCGGCGGGGGGGCGCGGGGGGGGGGGGGCGGGGGCGGGGCCCCCCCCCCCCCCCCCCCCCGGGTCGACGCGGCCGAAGCAGGCCAGGATCGCTGGCATGGTCAGCATCTCCGAGCGTCCGGCGGAGGTCGCCGACC
>NZ_JALKFU020000431.1 GCF_023242965.2 Frankia sp. AgKG'84/4 | reverse complement strand
GCCCGACGGTGCCGATCTGGTTCAGCGGCTGCTGCCGGACGGCGTCGACCTCGTGGGCGCCGACCGCGCCGTCGCGGCACGGGTCGGCGCGCTGCGCGGAGCGGGACGGACCGCGGTGGTCGTGGCAGTCGGCGCACGGCGCGGCGGCGCACCGGGACCAGACGGATACCGGCTCCTCATCCGGGCCGTCCGGCTGGCGGGCAAGCTCGGCTTCGGGCTGGTCACCCTGGTCGACACCCCCGGCGCCGCGGCCGACGCACCGGCCGAGGCCGGCGGCATCGCCGCAGCCATCGGCGATGCCATGGCCGCGGTCGTGGCCTGCCCCGCTCCGACGGTGGCGATCGTGCACGGCGAGGGTGGCTCGGGCGGCGCGCTCGCCGCGGCCGTCACCGACGCGGTCGCGATGACGCCCGACAGCTACTTCACCGCGCTGTCCCCGGAAGGGGCCGCGGCGACCCTGCGGATACCCGTGAGCCGGGCCGCCGACGGGGCGGGCCTACGCCCGGCCGATCTGTACCGGCTCGGCTTCGCCGACCGGCTGCTCGCCGGCGGCGATCCGGACACGATCGCCGAAGCCGTCGTCACCCTGCTCGACGACCTGTGCGGACAGGATCCAGACACGCGTCGCCGGCACCGTTGGGGGCGCTGGTCGACAGAACTGGGTAACAGTCTGTAATCTCTCTGCGTTTCTCCGACCGAGTCCGACGATGTCGGACGCGCAGCGAAGTGTCCACCCGGTTACTGATCGCGCACCTCGCCGCCGGCCGTTCGACCAGGGAGAGTGATCCGCCATCGACGACCTGCCCGCGCCGCGGGTGCGACCGGCACCCGCAGCGGCACCGACACCTGGTCGCGTCGCAGGCGCCACCGCCACCGGCCTGACCCGGTCGCGCCGCTCCCTCGCCGCCGGACTGCGCGCCACCCCGGCGGGCGCCCGTGGGCTCGCGGTCGAGACCGCCGGCTTCGCGACCCATCTGGCCCTGTACCCAGCGGGTGCCCTGCCCCGGCGCCGCGAGCGCCCCGACGGGAACTACTCCCTTGGCCGCCTGGCCCCGCTGCAACGCGGCCTGCTGGTCCGCGCGCCCGCCGCGGCCACCACCCCGGTGCTGCTCGTCCACGGGTTGGTCGACAACCGGTCGGTGTTCGCCCGGTTGCGCTATCACCTGCGCCGCTGCGGATTCCAGCGGGTCGAGCCGGTCGAGCTGCCACTGTGGACCCTGACCGTGCAGGACGGCGCCCGCCTGCTCGCCGACGCCGTCGCCGCCGCGGCCGGCGAACACGGCCACGTGTCGATCGTCGCGCACTCCCTGGGCGGACTGGTGGCCCGCTACCACGTCCAACGCATGGGTGGTGACGCCCAGGTCGATCTGCTCGTCACCCTGGCCACCCCGCATCGCGGCGCCCGGCTGGCCGAACTGATGCCCCGGTCGCTGCCGTATCCGCTGCTCTCGCAGCTGCGCCCGGGCTCGCCGCTGCTCACGGAACTCGCCGAGCCGGCACCGGGCTGCCGAACCCGGTTCGTCGCCGTCGGCGGCGCTCTCGACACCGTGGTCCGCCCGGCGCAGGCGGCGCTGCGCCATCCCGACCTGGCCGCCGAGAACGTCACCATGCCCGGCGTCGGGCATCATTCCCTGGCGTTCAGCGGCGCCGCCGCCCGCCTGGTCGTCGGCTGCCTGGCGGGCACGGCGGCGCCGCGGCCGTCAGAGCTTCTCGACGGGCGCGTAGCGCAGCAGGAGCCGCTTGGTGCCGGAATCGGCACCGAAGTCGATCGTCGCCTCGGCGGAGTCGCCGACGCCGGCAGCGGCGAGGACCACGCCGAGCCCGAAGCTGTCGTGCGTGACCCGATCGCCCTGACGCAGCTCGGGTATGGGCCGCGCCGACGGTTTGTTGCGGGCGAACGGCGAGTTCGGTAGCGCGCGGCGCCCGGCCGGCTCGCTGCTGGGCGGCGGCACCGGGCGCTGCGGCGCCTCGGCGATGCGACGCCAGTCGATCAGGGCGTGGGGCACCTCACCGAGGAACCGTGACGCCGGGTTGAACGCCGGCTGTCCCCAGGCGCTGCGGACCACCGACCGGGTCAGGTAGAGCCGGGCCCGGGCCCGGGTGACCCCGACGTAGGCCAGCCGGCGCTCCTCCTCGAGCTGGGTGGGGTCGCCGAGGGTCCGCATGTGCGGGAAGACGCCGTCCTCCAGACCCGTGAGGAAGACGACCGGGAACTCCAGGCCCTTGGCGCTGTGCAGGGTCATCAGAGTGACAACGCCGTCCGAGCCGTCGTCGGTGGGCACCTGGTCCGCGTCGGCGACGAGCGAGACCTGCTCGAGGAACCCGGCCAGCGTTCCCTCGGGGCTGCGCTCGACGTACTCCTGGACGACGCCGACCAGCTCCTGCAGGTTCTCCACCCGCCCCTGGGACTCGACGGTGTCCTCGGTGAGCAGCTCGGCCAGGTAGCCGGTGCGCTCCAGCACCGCCTCGACGACGGCGACCGGGCCCTTGGGCTCGACCGCGCGCAGCTCGGTGAGCAGCTCGGCGAACTCGCGGACCGCCTTCGCCGACCGGGTCGCGATGCCCGGAATCTCCTCGACCCGCGCCATGGCCTCGTCGAAGCCGATCCGATGGGCCTCGGCGAAGCCGGCGAGGGACGCCTCGGCGCGGTCGCCGATACCGCGGCGCGGCACGTTGAGGATGCGCCGCAGGTTCACCGTGTCGGTCGGGTTGACCAGCACCCGCAGGTAGGCCAGCAGGTCGCGGACCTCCTTGCGCTCGTAGAACCGCACCCCGCCGACAACCCGATAGGGCAGCCCGACCCGGATGAAGATCTCCTCGAAGACCCGGCTCTGGGCATTGGTCCGGTAGAAGACCGCCACGTCCGCGGGGCGGGCGAGCTTGGCATCGGTGAGCCGGTCGACCTCCTCCGCGACGAACGCGGCCTCGTCGTGCTCGTTGTCGGCGACGAAGCCGACGATCTTCTCGCCGTCGCCGGCGTCCGACCACAGCTGCTTTGCCTTGCGCTGGTTGTTCTTGGCGATCACCGCGTTCGCGGCGGACAGGATGATCTGCGTGGAGCGGTAGTTCTGCTCCAGCAGGATGACCGCAGCGTCGGGGAAGTCCTCCTCGAACTCCACGATGTTGCGGATGTTCGCGCCGCGGAAGGCGTAGATCGACTGGTCGGCGTCGCCGACCACGCACAGCTCCCCCGGTGGCACCGCGCCCGACGCCCAGGTCACGGTGTCGGCCGCGGGCTCCTGCGGGGCCTGCGCGCCGCCGCCCTGCGCCGGCTGGCCGACGAGCTCCCGCACCAGCACGTACTGGGCGTGGTTGGTGTCCTGGTACTCATCGACCAGGACGTGGCGGAAGCGGCGGCGGTAGTGCTCGGCGACGTCGGGGAACGCCTGCAGCAGATGCACCGTCGTCATGATGAGATCGTCGAAGTCGAGCGCGTTGGCCTGGGTCAGCCGCTGCTGGTAGGCCGCGTAGACGTCCGCGACCGTGCGCTCCAGGTGGCTCGTCGCCCGGCTCCGGGCGGTCTCCCAGTCGATCAGCTCGTTCTTCAGGTTGCTGATCTGCGCGGCGAGGCCGCGGGCCGGGTGGCGCTTCGGGTCAAGGTCCAGGTCCCTGGTGACCAGGGTGATCAGACGCTGCGCGTCCGCGGCGTCATAGATGGTGAAGGACGAGGCGAAGCCGAGCCGCTTCGCCTCCGAGCGCAGGATGCGCACGCAGGCGGAGTGGAACGTGCTCACCCACATCGCCCGCGCCCGCGGGCCGACCAGCGCGCCGACCCGCTCCCGCATCTCGGCCGCGGCCTTGTTCGTGAAGGTGATCGCCAGAATCTCCCCCGGCCGCACGTCCCGGGCGGCCAACAGGTAGGCGATGCGATGGGCCAGCACCCGGGTCTTTCCCGAGCCGGCACCGGCGACGACCAGCAGGGGCGCGCCGATGTGCACCACCGCCGCCCGTTGCTGCGGGTTGAGCCCGTCGAGCAGGCCTTCCGCGTCGAGGCGGGGCTGGCCACCGGCCGTGTCCGGCGCGGGCGCGAGCACCGCGGGGCCGAACAGGTCGTAGGGCACGCCGCCGCCACCTGCGCCCGCCGCGCTGGGTGACTCACCGAACAGTGTGCTCATAAGACCTCGATCGTACGTTCGACGCCGGACTTCACCGCTACCGCCAGCCTATGGGCATCGGGTCCGATGACGCCCCGGCGGGCCGGCTCAGGCCGTGGTCCGAACCTCCGACGCGCCCGACACGCCGGCCCGTGACCGCTCGCCGCGCAGGTCATCGGCCTGCCGCTCACCGAGGTCCGGGACGGGCAGCGCGGCGAGCGCGCTGACCCGGGCGGCCACGCCAGGATCGAGGTTGCCGCCCGAGAGCACCGCCACGGTCGTCCCCACCGCCAGCTCGCGATGGCGCAGCAGCGCGGCGACCGGCGCGGGGGCGGCCCCCGCCTCCCCCTCCCCCCCCCCCCCCCCCCCCCCCAAACCCCCCCACAAAACGGCCCCCTCGAACCGCGACACCACAAAAA
>NZ_JALKFU020000430.1 GCF_023242965.2 Frankia sp. AgKG'84/4 | reverse complement strand
GGAGCGGGCCGCGGGGCGGTGGGTGCTGGCCGGGCGGTGTTCGGCCGGCCGCTCGCCGGCGGGGGAATGACCGTTGTGGGCCGTGTTGGCGGCGGTGCGCTCGCGCGGTCGAGCGCCTCGACCGACGCGTTATCGAAGGAGCCGGCCGGCAGGTATGTCTCGCGTAGCACCCTCACCCATTCCTGCGGGGCCGGGCGACGGTCGGCGTCAGTCGGCTCGAGACCGCGGCGGATCAGGTCGGCCAGTGGGGTGGGAAAGTCCTTCGGAATCTTCTTCGGGGCGGGCCAGCTGCCGTCCTGCGCCCGGTCCAGCCGGCCCGGGGTGAGCAGCAGGCCGCGATACATCGCCAGCGCCAGCGCGTACCAGTCGCTGCGGTGATCGTGAGCCGGGATCCGGCGTTCGACGAGGCGCGGGTCTGCCCAACCTATCGCCTGTACGCCCTCGGTGGGCGCGGGCGTCTGCGGCACCATGCCATCGCAGTCGATCAGGTACATCACCGGCCGTGGCGCCACCGACCACGCCAGGTTCTTGCCGTTCACATCGCCGTGCACAAGTCCGCGGCTGTGCACGAAGCTGAGGATCTCCGCCATGCGCATCAGGAGGGCGATTCGTCCCTTGGCCGCCGGCGGTCTGGCGCGCGCCATCACGAGGAAGTCAAGCGTGCGCACCCCATCGAACTCCTCGTGGAAGAGGTTCTTCGGAATGATGGGCAACACCACGCCACTGACTCTGCCCTGCGGCCCGATCTCCACATCGACCGGCCAGTTCACCGAGGACTCGGGTGTACCCCCGACCTTTGCGCCGACACTTGCGGAAACGGCGCGGCCGATCTTGACCAGCCTTTCCAGGTTCTCTCGGGACGGTGCCCGGTCCGGGTCGAAGTAGCGTTTGAAGACAAGACCAGGATCGCCTGTGCGGTGGATCGAGCCTATGCCGCCACGACTCAGCTCCTCGCGCACGACATAGGTTCCGTAGCTTCCCTGCACGGTCTCCACGTGGTGAAGCTCCAGGTCAGTACCGCATGACGGTGGACGGACTGTCGGGCTGGGCATTCCCGCGGCCGGTCCGACGGCGGACGCGCATGGTGAGCCCCTGTCAGCCGCTGGCGAGCGGAGTGACCCCGGCGATCACCCCCGACACGACACCCGCCACGCCGCAGCCAGGACAGTGGAAGCTGGGCTGGGCGGAGTTCCAACAGGAGAGATGCCCACAGTCACAGCGGACGATGTTGTCGGCACCGCAGCTGGGACAGCCTCGATAGTCCGCGGCCATCGCGACAGCGGGGCCGTCGGTGGTGGCCCGCGCCGCGTCGTCAGGGGGGATCGTGCTGCCGGGCCTCTGCCGGGACACGCCGAGCAGAAGGAGATAACCGTCTCGCTTCTCAAAGCGGCCAACGCCGGGGTGCCCGGTGTTCCCGCAGGTGACGGCGGCCAGGACGAAACGCTTGTAGATCATCGACGGCGACCCGGCTCGCGGTAGATTCCAAGAGGACGCCTGATTGGTCGGCGGCCGGGTAGGCGGGTTGCATGCTCGGAACGACGTGTCCTGCTGCCGTGCTGCGTTCTTTCTGAGGTCAGGCGCATTCCGACGCGTACCCCCGATCGCATGAATGACCCTCAGGATCCCCGGCGTGGCGAGTATAGTCCTTTCCCGCGTCCTGGGAGGCAATCCCTTTTTCCTGGGTGACCGGAGCAATGAATGCCCAGGTAAACGACGGTCAGACGAGCTGTTGGGCCGGTCGAGCTGGTGGTCGGCTGGCGCTAACGGCCGAGGACGGTCAGAGCGGGGGTCGGGAAGGTCATCGCCATGAACAGCAGCGTCACGGCGGTGGTCAGTTCGATGAGGGCGCCGAGGACGTCGCCGGTCAGCCCACCGAGGCGGCGCACGGCATAGCGCCGCAGCGCGTACGCCACAACCGTCCCGACGCACACGGCCATGACGCCGCGCACGGCGCGAGCGGTGTCGCCGCCGTCGTAGTCGAACCGGCCGGCCAGCGCGGCCACCACGCACACGCCGAGGAAGGCGAGCACCGCCTCGCGGGCGCGGACCGAGCCGGCCGCGAGGGCGCCGAGGCCGTCTGGCTGCGCGGCGGGGGTGGCGCCGGTGCAGGCCAGGGTGGCCGCGAGTCGGCCGGTCATCGCGGCGACCAGCAGCGACACGGTGCCGCGGTGCACGGTGATCGCCGCGCTCAGCGCGGCGACCTGGATGATCACGACGAACACGACGGCGATCACACCGAAGGCACCGATCGTCGACTCGCGCATGACCTCCAGCGCCCGTTCCCGGCCGCGCGCGTGGCGGGCGCCGAGGCCGTCGGCGAGGTCGGCCAGGCCGTCGAGGTGCAGGCCCCGGCTGCCGAGCGCCAGCACGGCGATGCCGACGGCGGCGGGCAGCAGCGTCTGGTTGCGGTGCCCGGGGGTGCCCGTGCTGATCCGCAGGCCGACGACCACGACGGCCGCCACCAGCCCGAGTACCAGCCCGACCAGCGGGGCGAGCGCCAGCGCCCGCCCGACCACCCGGCGTTCCAGCCGATCCGGCCCGCGCGCCGGCAGCACCGAGAGCAGCGTGAACGCGGTCCGCGTCGCCGGCATCACGCGCGGCCCGGCGTCACGTGATGTCATGTGGGCCCGGGTCCGGGCTGTCCTCGCCGATGTCCGCGGCCTTCCCGCTGACGCCCGCCTGGTCGAAGGTGGCCATCTCGGCCAGCGTCGCCTGCGCGGCCCGCACGATCGGCACCGCCAGCAGCGCGCCGGTGCCCTCGCCGAGGCGCAGGCCGGCGTCCAGCAGCGGGCTCAGGCCGAGGGAGTCCAGGGCGAGCGCTTGCGCTGGCTCGGGGGAGCGGGTGCCGGCGACCCACCAGTCCCGCGCGCCCGGCGCGATCCGCTCCGCGGCGAGCGCCGCCGCGCAGACGATCACCCCGTCGAGAACCACCGGGGTGCGCCGCGCGGCTGCCTGCACCAGCAGCCCAGCGAGGGCGAACAGGTCCGCGCCGCCCACGACCCGCAGCACCGACGCGGCGTTGCCGGCGAACGGCCGGCCGCGGCGCATCGCGTCGCGGATCGCGGCGGTCTTGACCATCCAGCGCTCGTCGTCGATGCCGGTTCCCCGGCCGACGACCTCGATCGGCTCGCGTTCGCACAGCAGCGCGACGATCGTCGCCGCGGGCGTCGTGTTGCCGATCCCCATCTCGCCGGGAACGAGCAGGTCGGCGCCCGCGTCGATCTCCTCATCGGCGATGAGCTTGCCGACGGCGAAGGCGCGCTCCGCCTCGTCGACGGACAGCGCGTCCTCCCGGTCGATGCGCCCGCTGGAGCGGCGCACCCGGTAGCGCTCGGGCGGCGCCTGCCCGTCGACCCCGCCGGGCGCGGTCGGCTCCGGGGAGTCCACGCAGACGTCGACGACCCGCACGCTCGCGTCAACCTGGCGCGCGAGCACGTTGACCGCCGCCCCGCCGGCGGCGAAGTTCCCCACCATCTGCGCGGTGACGTCGCTGGGGAAGGCGGACACGCCGATGCCGGCGATGCCGTGGTCGCCGGCGATCACGATGGCGCGGACCCGGGCGAACGGGCGCGGCGGGCAGGTGCCCTGCACCCCGGCGAGCCAGATCGACAGCTCCTCGAGCCGGCCGAGCGCGCCCGGCGGCTTGGTCAGCTGGGCCTGGCGGCGCCGCGCCGCCGCCATCGCTTCGGCGTCCAGCGCCGGAATGGCGAGTACGGCATCGGCCGTGTCATGGGAATCCACGAGGTCCTTACTACCCGATGGCCCGCGCGGCCCTGGCACCCGTCCCGGCAGCCGACCGTGGCATCAGCACTCTCCGGCCGTTCCACCGGCCGGACGACGTGAGCTGCACATCGCGGATTGAATCGGATACGTTGCCGGTTGTGGCCATTTCGGCGGGCTCGTCGTGGTCCCTTGGACCACATCGACCCACGGACCCGGACGGCGAGCCGCCGGTGTCCGGCGCGCGGCGGATCTTCCTGAGCCACACCGCCGAGCTGCGCCGCTTCCCCCGGGAACGCTCGTTCGTCGCCGCCGCCGAGCGGGCCGTCGCGCTCGCCGGCGACCGGGTCATCGACATGGCGTACTTCGGCGCCCAGGACGCCGACCCGGCCGAGTTCTGCGTGCGCACCGTCCGTGCGTCCGAGGTGTACCTGGGGCTCATCGGCTTCCGGTACGGCTCGCCGGTGCCTGGCCGGCCCGACGTGTCCCACACCGAGCTGGAGTTCGAGGCCGCGACGGCCGCGGGGATACCCCGGCTGGTGTTCCTGCTCGACGACAACGCCGAGGTTCCTTTCGGTGAGTTCGTCGACGAGACGTATGGCGCCCGCCAGCGTGCCTTCCGCGACCGGCTGCGCGACTCCGGCATCATCACCGCGGATTTCCGCGGCGCCGGCGACCTGACGACCGCCGTCCTCGACGCCCTGGTCAAACTGCGCGAAACCCAGCGCCGCGCCGCCGCCACCGCCGTCCGGGCTGGCTACGACGGCGCCGGCCCGAACGGTGCCGGCCGCCCTGAGCCGCAC
>NZ_JALKFU020000042.1 GCF_023242965.2 Frankia sp. AgKG'84/4 | reverse complement strand
GTGCGGGCACACCACGGCCGCGGCCGACCTGCCAAGCGCGGCGGTCGCCCTGGACGCGGTGGTCGCGGTGGCGCTGCGCCATGGCGAACCTCCCGTGCTCGGCCGCGTGGAGCAGGGCTGCTGCCTGCTCGACCTGCGGACCGTGCCGGCCGACCTCGATCCCGTCCTGGCCGCCGCCGTGCTCGCGGCCGCCACCGCGGCCGGCGCCACCACCGCAGCCGACCCGCCGACCGCTCCTACCGCCGTCACGGCCGTTCCCCGTTCCGGCGCCGCCTCGGACCCGCCGTTCCTGGACGCCTCTCCCCCAGCGGCTCGGCCCGGCAGTGCCACCTCGGACCCCGGCACCGCCTATCCGGGCCGCACCTACCCGGGCCGCACCGCGCACCTGCCGGGCACCGCCCCGCCTGGGGGCGTCGCTGTGCCGCCGGCCTCCTCAAGCCTGTCCGGCACGTCGATCCACGACGAGGCGACGATGGAGCCCGCAGCGCCCGCGCTGGCGCCGGAACAGTCCCACTGCGCCACCACCAGGGTGGACATCCCCTGGGGTGATCTCTATCGGCCCACCCGCCCGCGTCCGGCCGATGGCCGTCCTCCGGACGCCGCTGAGAACGCCGGCGCCGCGGATACCGGTGCCCCGGAGACGATCCGGTCGCTGACGATCCCGCATGGCTCGATTCCGGGGCGGGCATCGTGAACCACCACCTCAGGCTGTGGGGGCACCCCGCGATCCTCGACGCCGCGCGCCTGCTCGGCGCGGCCGCCGCGGGCTCGGTGCTGCTCTGCTACGGGCTCGTCCATCTGCTGGTCTGGCCCGGTGCCCCGACGGGCACGCCGGGCGAGCGGTACCGGTGGGACGGCTCGACCGGCGTCCTCGACTGGCTGCCGCACCCGGCGGTGTCGGCGGTCGGCGGCCTCCTGCTGGCCGTCTCGGTGCTCGGGTACGCCTGCGGTGCGGCCGGGGTGATCGGGATGCCGGTCATGCGCCAGGTCCGCCTCGGGGCCATCGGCGTCGGCGCCAGTTCCTCCCTGTGCCTGTACGCGGTGACGTGGCCGGGGCTGCAGCCGACGCCGACCGATTTCAGCGCCGGGCCCGTGATCAGCGCGTTGCTGCTCGCCTGCGTGCTGGCGACCGCCTGGGCCCGGCGCCATCCGCCGCGGACGTCCGCCGCCGGCGGGGACGGTGCTGGTCAGGACGGTCCTGGCTGGGACGGTCCCAGCCAGGACCCGACCGGCCGGGACGACGAGCGGAACCGGCCCGGCCGGCGCACGGCGACTACGGTCCGGACAGTGCGGCCAGCTCGCGGGCGAGATTGAGGCGGGCCGGCCGCTCCCAGTCGTGGCGCCCCAGGGCGGTGGCGTAGAGGGGGCCGTCGAGCAGCCCCCGTAGGACGCGGGTCCGCCCCTCGCGCCACTTCTCGTCGTCGAGCCAGCCGTACTCGCGACGCACGCGGCGGACATACCGGTCATAGGCGATCGAGTGGCGGGCCAGGATCCGCAGGTCCGCGTCGTTGACCAGGGCCTCGTCCCGCTCGTCCGACCGATGCGTCGCGGTGGCGAGGACCAGCCGGGCGACGGCCGCGCCGACCGTGTCCGGGCAGCCCAGTCGGGCGAGGACCGCGGCCGCCAGGTCCGCCGAGCGCCGCTCGTTGTCGACCATCCGCGGATCAAGGACGGCGTCGTGGAAGTACACGGCGAGAACGCAGGCGGCCGTGATCTCCTGTTCGTCGTCGGCCCAGGGGCGTTCCGCGGCGATCAGTACTCGCAGCGCGGCCGTCGTCTCAGCGATGTGACGCAGCGTGTGATAGTGCCGGCCGGGCTCCTGATAACGGCGGGCGAGATCGACGAAGGCGGCGACCCGTTCGCCGACGTCACCGCAGGCGCCCGCGGTGATCAGCGCGTCGTCGAAGACCCGCGCGAACGGCGAGCGTGGCGCGCCCATCGTGGCCACATCGGCGCTCACGTCCTCGTTCCCACCCGCACGTTCTTCCCCTCTCACCGGGGTTGGCCCCTGGGGCCCGGTCATGGTCGGCATCGGGCCAAGGACATGCGTCGCAAGTACCCGGAAACCGACCGAACGCTTCATCTGATATCAGATCGGCTTCAGTCCACTGGTGACCAGGCCCCCGTCACACCGGATCCGGCGGCGCCGACGGCAGGAGCCCGGCCCCGAGGGGACGCGCCATACCCGATCAGTCCACCCCGACATTTGCCATTGCCGAACACGTGTGCGAATCTCGGGCCGTGAGAGTCGAACTGGTGATCGACGGGCAGCCATACGAACTGCCCGCGGGTGCCGATCCGGCGGAGCTGCGGCGGCGGATCGGCCAGGCGGTCTTCCGCTGCGAGGTCGAACAGCTCCACCTGGCCGACGGGCGGACCATGTTGATCAATTGGCGATCGGTCCGGTCCGTCGAGGTCCGGACGCGCGGCGATGCGGACCACGCCGCCGACGCCTGAGCAGTGCCCGAGCGATCCCGCTGGCGGACGCGTCGCCTCTTCGCGAACCGTGACCCGGCGAACCGGCCGAGTTCCAGGGAGGGCCCAACGTCGCCGCAGGCCGGTTGCCTGGAGGGGTCGGACACCACTTAGGTGAGCAAAGTGCCGCAGATCAGGATCGACCCGAACAAAATATCTAAATCACACTAAATTGCAACTATCAATACAATTAAGATTAAACTAACAAGCCACATATTAACGTCATTTGCAAATAAGTATAGCGATTTGCCACACTTGTTTACGCCATCGTCGTTGTTGCCGCGTTTATCGCCACCTGTCCCCCGCGGGGGTGCTTAAGTGTCAATTGTGTGCTGGTTGCGATAATTGCGATCTTTTGCGATTTGAGGGGATGCAACCGGCCCTCTCCGTGGGACGTGTCTTGGGGGTCTCTTCATGAGCGGGTACGACTACTCGGTTGCCATCCTCGGCAGCGGCATCGCCGGCTCGACACTGGCCAACATCCTTGCCCGCCATGGCCACAGCGTGGTCCTTGTCGACAGCGGTGCTCATCCACGGTTCGCACTCGGCGAATCGACGATCGGCGAGACGACCTACCTGCTGAAACTTCTGGCCGAGCGGTTCGACGTACCCGAACTCGGACATGTCAGCAGCTTCGCGGGGGTGCGCTCGCATGTGACGTCGGCGTGCGGCGTCAAGCGCAACTTCGGGTTCGTGTACCACCGGGACGGCCTGGTCCAGGACCCGGAAGAAGTCACCCAGTGCAGCGTCTCGGAGTTTCCGAACGGCCCTGAGATGCACATGCACCGCCAGGACATCGACTCCTACCTGTTCTACACGGCGGTCCGCTACGGAGCGGATCCGAGACAGCGAACCAAGATCGAAAAGGTGGACTTCACCGCGGAGGCGGCCACACTGACCACCAGCGCCGGCGAGACCATCCGGGTCAGGTACGTCGTCGACGCGTCCGGGCGCAATTCGGTCCTCGCGAACACCTTCGGACTGCGGGAGGACCCTTGCCGGTTCCGGACGAACTCGCGGACCCTGTTCACCCACATGGTCGGCGTCATCCCGTTCGACGATGTCACGACCCCGAGCGGCCAGCCAACCCGCTGGCACCAGGGCACCCTGCACCACATCTTCGACGGCGGCTGGCTCTGGGTGATCCCCTTCGACAACCACCAGCAGGCCACCAACCCGCTGTGCAGCGTCGGTCTCAACCTCGACGCCGAACGTTTCCCCCACCAGCCGGGCCGCCCCGCCGAGCAGGAATGGGCCGACTTCCTGGACCGGTTCCCCAGCGTGGCCCGGCAGTTCGCGCAGGCCCGCCCCGCCTGGGACTGGGTGTCCACCGGACGCACCCAGTACTCCAGCACCCGCACGGTGGGTGACCGCTGGGCGATGATGAGCCATGCCGCCGGGGCGATCGACGCGCTGTTCTCCCGCGGCATGGCCAACACCATGCAGGTGATCTACGCGCTCACGCCAACCCTGCTGACGGCGCTCGCCGACGACGACTTCTCCGCGGAGCGCTTCGCGCACATCGACACGCTCAACCAGACCGTCCTGGACGTCAACGACAAGCTCGTCCACGGCTCGTACGTCTCGTTCCGTGACTTCGACCTGTGGCGGGCCTGGTCGAAGGTGTGGTTCATGAGCTGGAACCTCGGCGTCGCCCGCATCGTCGGCACGCACTTCAGCTACCTGGAGACAGGCGATCACGCGTTGTTCGACCAGCTCCTCGACTCGCCGTTTCCGGGCACCTTCTGCCCGGACCTGCCGGAGTTCCAGCCGCTGTTCGAGTCGCTGAGCACGGTCATGGTCGATGTCGAGCAGGGGCGGCTGAGCCCGCCCGCCGCCGTCGACCGGCTCGCCCACCTGCTCGGCGACGCGCCGTTCCTGCCCGCGCCGCTGCGGCTCGGTGACGTGCTGCGGCGCTGGCACGACGGCTCCTTCGAGGCCCAGCGCCGGATGCACGAGTGGGGCCGCACGAGCGCGCCGCCGTCGATGCGGCGCTGGTATGCCTACGACCTCGACAACCTGGTGGCCCGCACGGGCGGGGTGCCCGAGCCCGTCAGCCGCTGAACTCCCGGCCCGCGGGCCGGGGCTGGGCGCTCACGGACGGCGCCTGGGCTCATCCGGGCCGGGCGACCACGGCGGCCGCGGGGCCACCGTGCGCGTGACAGTGGTCGCCACGGGGCCGAAGCGCTCGGTGCCGGCCTGCCAGTCGGCGTGGGCGGCATCGATCTCGGCATGGGAGCGCGCGACGAGGTTCCACCACATCACCAGTGGCTCGGTGAACGGCTCGCCGCCGAGCAGCATCGCGCGGGTGCCGGCCTCGCCCGCGAGGTCGAGTTCGGCGAGCCCGGCGCCGAGGTAGGCCAGCCGTCCCGGGGTGAGGACACGATCGCCCAGCCGCACCGCGCCGGTGAGGACCACGAGGGCGTGCTCGAAGCCGCGCCGCAGCGGGATCACCCCTCCGCCGCGCAGCACCAGCTCCGCGCCGACCAGCGCGGAGTCGGTGCGGGCCGGCGATGTCACGTCGCCGAGTTCGCCGAGCAGCACCGTCGCCTCGATGGCCCCGAATCCGGCCGTGGGCAGGTCGGCGTGGTGCGCGAAGGCGGGCGGCCCATGTCGGGTGCTCTCCGGCTGGGCGATCCACAGCTGTACTCCCTGCAGCTCACCCGGCCCCGGCGCGCCGGGCCCGGCCTCGGACACCTCCGCGTGGGCGACGCCGTGTCCGGCCGTCATCAGGTTGAGCTGACCCGGCCTCAGCAGCTGCTCGCTGCCGAGGCTGTCGAGGTGCAGCAGGCGGCCGGACACCAACCAGGTGACCGTGGCCAGCCCGATATGCGGATGCGGACCGATCTCGACCGGCCGCGCCGCCGACACCGTGACCGGTCCCAGGTGATCCACGAAGCACCAGGCGCCGACGGTCCGCCGGACCCGGTGAGGCAGCGCCCGGCGCACCGGCAGGCCGCCCACCTCCGCGGTTCTCGACTCGATGACCTGCGGCGCGACGGAACCCGGGACCGGCCGACCCGAGGGCACGGCCAGTCCGGCGGTGACGTCGACGGGCGAGACGGGTCCGCTCATTTGACGACAGTACGAGGTTGCACGCGCAACGGAAACCCGCCTCCTCGACGCCGCCGCTGCCGGCCGCCCGACCGTCACTCGTCCCGGTGGACGGTCTGCGGCAGGAATGCCGGCAGGCAGACAGCGAGGTAGTCGGCGCCGTCGGCGTCCGGGGTGCTGTAGCGGACCCACTCGCCGGCGGCGGTGTGCACCGCCTGCCCGGCCGCCACCACAGTGCTTCCGCCGTCGTGCGTCACCGTCAGCGATCCCCGCAGAACGACCGTGTACTCGTCGAACTCCGGCCGTTGCCCGGGTTCCACCCAACCGGCCGGGCTCGACATGTGGGCAATGCTCACGCCCCGGGTACCGGTGTTCACCGCACCCACATATTCGCGAATGATTTTGGGTAGGTTCCCCGCCGCCTCGATGATGGTCGGCTTCTCGATGAAAGCAGGCATGGACGCATCATCCTTGCTGGGGGCGCCGATCGGCACGCCACGGCCGGCCCGCCGATCGCCGGCCGGTCCCGGCACGGCTAGGATCGGCGACGCTCCCCCGATAGCGGTGGGACGCGGAGGGGGCGTCGTGACAATAGAATCGGTCTTTCTTCCTCGGTCCCGGACGCCCGGTGACGGTCTTCTGGCGGCCGACGCGCTCCGGCCCGGACCATTCACACCGGGTGCGGCGACGGGTTTCGCCGTCGGCGATTCCCTCCTGGCGAGCCTGGACTTCCACCACTTCGCGATCGTCGTCGCCGACCTGGATCTCGCCTGCGAGTTGCACACCGTCGAGCTGGGTGTCGAGGCGTGGCAGTCCAGCAAGCTGTCCGGCCAGGCCGTGCGGCATGGCCGCCAGGTTGCCCTCGACGGCACCCGGGTCGCGATCGGCCGCCTCGGCGCCGGCCTGGTCGAGCTGGTCCAGCCCGGCCCGCACCCGACGGTCGCACGGGAGATCCTCGACCGGCGCGGCGAGGGCCTGTTCGCCATCGGCTACCTGGTCAGCGACCCGCGGGAAGCACTGCGGGAAGCGACGGCCCACGGCGGGGACCTCGAACAGGTCCAGCCGAACCTGGCCGAGCCGACCGAGGCGTACGTGGACGCCGGCTCGGGCCTGCTGATCGGTCTGCTCCGGCGCGGCGCGGCCTGGCCACTCTGACACCGAACGACGGACACGTGAACGACGGACACGTGAACGACGGACACGTGAACGACGGACACGCGAACGACGGACACGCGAACGACGGACACGACGCCGCGCCGACGCACCGCCGGCAGACTTGTGTCGGACGCACCTTAAATGTCATCATCAATCGAGGCCGCCCGGCACCCCCCGAGCTGGGCGGCCTCACCTGCGCCGGCAACCGGCCGGGTGGAATCGTCCGGACCGGCCGCGCAGCGGTCAGGTCGTGAGGACGATGATCGTAAGAATGATTCCGACGAGCGTCGTCCCGATCGCGACGAGGGTCGCCGTCCGGCCGCGCCCGCTACCACTGCGCCAGGCCAACGCGCCGCACCCGATCGCGATCAGTCCGGCCAGCGGGAAGAAGAGCCCGACGACGGCGAAGGTGAAGGCGAGAATCCACAGCGCGCGAGCGCCGGGCAGTTCGTCGTCGGACATCACCGCGCCATCCGGCTCGGTGATGTCCGAATAGCCGTCCGGATACGGATCATCTGGTGGGCCAACGATTCCGGCGCGCGCTGGCGGCCGATCCGTGGCCGGCTCCGCCGCCGCCTTCTCACCGTGCCCGGCCGGCGCGCTGGTAGCCCCCGCCGGGTCGGCGCCCGCGGGATCACCGCTCGTCGCGGCGGCGGACGGCGTCCCGTCCGGCGCGTCGGTCCCCTCGGCTGTCGTCGCCCCGGCGTCGGCGTCGTCCACGGAGGTCGGCTTGGTCATGACGGACTCCTCGTCGAACGGGCTGGCGGCGTTCCCGCGGTGCTGCGATCCGGGACGCGGCCCATGGTCCCGAGCCTGGCGCAGATTACCGGCCCTGTCCCGGACGCGGGCCAAAACCGGGCGGACCAGACACCGCCGCCGCGCGGAGGTGCCACCCGGGTGCGCACCACCGCGGCCGGCCCAGGGTGGGGTGGTCAACACGGGCACCCTCGGCATCAGGCCAGGAGCGTAACCCCGTAGCCGCCTCCCCGGTTGGATAAGCCGGTGGGTTCCCCGGCAGACTTGGTCGCAGAGACCATGGCGGGCCCCGACAGCGGGCCAGCGCACCCAGACACGACCACCCGCGGAACCGGAGACGACACGTGACCGGCTCACCCGTCCTTCAGGCGCTCAGCCCCATCGAGCGGATCGGCCCCGATCACCGGCGGGTCCGGGTCGAGCTCGGCGAGCACAGCTACCCGATCGACATCGGCTCCGGGGTCCGTCACCTCCTGCCCGAGGTGGTCGCCCGGATCGGAGCGAGGCGCGCCGCGATCATCTGCGCGCGCCCCCTCGACGCCGTCCCCGACCCCGGGGTGCCGGCGCTGCGTCTCGCCGCCCGGGACGGGGAGGCGGACAAGACGCTGCTGAACGTCGAGTCGCTGTGCAGCCGCTTCACCGACTTCGGGCTGACCCGGTCCGACGTGGTGATCTCCTGTGGCGGCGGCACGACCACGGACGTGGCCGGGCTCGCGGCCGCGCTCTACCACCGCGGCGTCGCGGTCGTGCACCTGCCGACCTCCCTGCTCGCCCAGGTGGACGCGAGCGTCGGCGGGAAGACCGCGGTGAACCTGCCCGCGGGCAAGAACCTCGTCGGCGCCTACTGGCAGCCCCGCGCCGTCCTGTGCGACACCGACTACCTGGCCACCCTGCCTGCGGCAGAACGCGTCAACGGCTACGGGGAGATCGCCCGAGCCCACTTCATCGGCGCGCCCGGCCTGTCGGGACGCCCGGTCGCCGAGCAGATCGCGGTGAGCGTGGCGCTCAAGGCCGGCGTCGTGGCCCGGGACGAGCGGGACTCCGGCCTGCGCCACATTCTCAACTACGGCCACACCCTGGGCCACGCGCTGGAACGGGTCACCAACTACGCGATGCGCCACGGCGAGGGTGTCGCGGTCGGCACGGTGTTCGCCGGCCGGCTCGCCGGCGCGCTCGGCCGGATCGCCCCGGACCGGGTCGCGGAACACCTCGCCGTCGTGCGCGGCTACGGGCTGCCCTGGGCCCTGCCCGCCGGCATCGACCCGCACGACCTCGTGGCCGTGATGCGGCTGGACAAGAAATCCACGAACACCGGCCTGACGTTCGTGCTCGACGGCCCGGCCGGCCCCGAGCTCGTGCCCGACGTCGACGAGGAGCTGGTGCTCGCCACCCTCACCGCGATGCCGCACGAGCAGACGGCGTGACAGCGGCATCGGGCACCCCGACGGCGCCGCCCATCAGCGGCACCACCAGGCTGTACGCCGTCATCGGCGATCCGGTGGCCCAGGTGCGGGCGCCGTCACTGCTCAACCCGCTGTTCGCCCGGCTCGGCCACGACGCCGTTCTGGTACCCGTGCACGCCCGACCGGCCGACTTCGCCACCGTCCTCGCCGGCCTCGCGGCCACGGCGAACCTCGATGGCGTGCTCGTCACGATCCCGCACAAGGTCGCCGCCTGCGCCCTCGCCACCGAGCGGAGCACGGCCGCGCGGATCAGCTCCAGCGCCAACGTGCTGTGCCGCGCCCCCGGCGGCGGCTGGCGGGCGGACAACTTCGACGGAGCCGGTTTCGTGCGCGGGCTGGCCGTCGCCGGTCACCCGGTTCGCGGCCGGCGAGTGGCCCTGCTGGGCGCCGGCGGGGCCGGCAGTGCCATCGCCGTCGCGCTGCTCGACGCCGGCTGCGCCAGTCTGGCCGTCCACGATCCGGACCAGGCGAGGTGCGCGGACCTCCTGCGCCGCCTCGACGCCCACTGGCCCGGCCGCGCCGAACACGCCGCGGCACCGGCGACCCGCGACGCCGACCTGGCGGTGAACGCCACCCCGCTCGGCCTGCGTCCCGACGACCCGCTGCCGTTGCGGCCCGAGGAACTGCCCGCCGGCTGCGTCGTCGCGGACATCATCATGAAACCGGCGCGGACTCGCCTGCTGGCCGCCGCGGAGCAGCTCGGCCTGCCCACCCAGCCGGGTCTGCCCATGCTCGCCGAGCAGCTCGACCTGTACCGGGCGTTCTTCGGGCTCGGCCCGCCGGGCGACGTCGACCCGGCGAGCGAGGGCTGACGGCCCGTGCCCGACCGTTCCTCCGAGAGGTCCACGACCATGCACTCGCCCAGCCCGGCGACGACCACCGGCGTCCTCGGCATCGACATCGGCGGCACCAAGGTCGCGCTACGGATCGAACCGGCGCTGCCGCCAGGTGCCGCGCCGCCATTGGGTACCGCGCTCGACGGAGCCGGCACGGTCAGCACCGGACCCGCGCCGGTCGAGGCGACGTTCCGCTGGGATCCCGCCGCCAGCGCCGCCCGTGACCTCGACGAACTCGCCCGGCAGGTCGCGTCCGCACGGTCCCGCTGGGCCGGTCCGATCAGCGCGGTCGGCCTCGCGATGCCGGCGACGGTGGACCAGGCCGGCACGGTGACGACGTGGCCAGGTCGCCCGAGCTGGACGGGCCTCGCCCTGGCCGGAGCACTGCGGGAACTGGTGCCGGGCGCGGCCGTCACCCACGCGGATGATGGCGACCTCGCCGCCCTCGCCGAGGCGGCCGCGGCCGACTGCCCGGACCTGGTGTACCTCGGGATCGGTACCGGGGTCGGCGGTGGAATCGTGCTCGAGGGCCGCAACTGCCCGCGTCCCGGCCGTGGCTCGGCCGAGATCGGGCACATGGTGATCTCGGTGGACGGGGCGCCGTGCACCTGCGGCCGGCGTGGCTGCGTGCAGGCCGTCGCCAGCGGCCCCGCGACCCTGCGTCGCGCCGCACGGCACCGCCGCGCCGCCGACCCGGCCGCGAACACCGACCAGGCTGCAGGCACCGACCAGGCTGCGGTCACCGACCAGGCTGCGGTCACCGGTGCTACTGAGGTGAGTTTTCCCGAGCTGCGGGCGGCGTGGCTCGCCGGCACCGACTGGGCCGTCCGGGCAGTGCGGGAGAGCGCGGCGGCGGCGGCCGTCGCCGTCGTCAGCCTCACCGAACTGCTGCATCCGGCGCTGGCCGTGATCGGTGGCGGATTCGCCGACGGATTGCCGGGCTTCGCGACCGCCGTCGACGAGCAGGCCCGCGGACTCGGGCGACCCGGCCACCCGCCCGCACCGGTGCGGGCGGCCGTGCTCGGCGGTCTCTCGTCGCTCTCAGGCGCCGTCCTGCTGGCCCGACAGCACAGCTGACCAGGCAGTCCAGCCGGCGACCCGGCTGGCCCGGCCGGGTGACCTGACGGTCCGGCCGGGGTCGGCGAAGCGGCCGCCGTCGGCGAGGCGGCGACCGCGACCGCGGGGGCGCCCGGTCAGTCGGCGGCGAGCAGCCCCCGGGCGACCGGCGTCATCGGCACCGAGCTCGGCGGTACGACAACCCTCGTCGCGTGCGCCGTGGGCACCCCGGCCGGGCCGGCCACCAGCTGGCCGGGAATGCCCGCCTCAGGGTTCGGCTCCAGTTCGCCGAGCAGCGCCAGCAGCTCGGCAGGCCGGTGCAGCACGGCGTCCGGCTCGGCGGCGATCAGCTCGACGCCGTCCGTCTCCCCCCACAGCGCGGCGACGGCCAGCACCCCGGCACCGCGGGCGCTGTCGAGATCCGCGACGGCGTCGCCGATCATCATCGCCTCCTCGGGGCCGGCGCCGAGCAGGTTCAACGCGCGCAGGACGATGTCAGGCGCTGGCTTCGGCCGGGCGATCTCGTCGGAGCCGATGACATGATCGAACAGCGGCAGGACGTCGAGCTCACCGAGCAGGTGGCGGGCCCGCGGGCCGGCCTTGCCGGTGGCGACCGCCAGGCCGTAACCGCGCGCCCGCAGGGTCCGCAGCATCTCCCCGACCCCGTCGAACAGCGTCACCTCGCGGGCGAGCCGGTAGCTCTCCCGGACGAACGGCTCCTCCATCTCCAACGGGAGATTCATGATCCGCATGATGTCGGGGAAGTACCGGCCGAGATGCCGCTCGTACTCCTCGAACGGCGGCTCGCCTTCGCCGACGACCTCGGCGTAGGCGGTGGTGAACGCCTGGCGCATCACGCCGAAGCTGTCGACGAGCACCCCGTCGAGATCGAAGATCACCACTCGCCGGCGGGCGCCGCCGGCCGCGGCGGGCGCCGACTCGGGGATCGCGGCCTGGCCGAAGCCGTCCGCCGTCGACCTGTCCTGCAGTTCCGTACCCACGCGCCCCCCCGGGCTCGATAAATCGGACATCGGTGTTAGCGGCGGGGCGTCATCGGCCCGCGTGGACCAGCGGCGGCACCGTCCGGTGCGAGCGCGCCGAGTCGTAGAGCCGTTCGATCGCGGCGATCGTCGGGCGGACCTCCGCAATCGCCCGGCCCCGGGAGGCCGGGTCGGCCAGCATCGCCGGCAGCACGTCAAGCTGGCGGCGGTACTCGGTGCCGATCGGCTCCTCGGACAGCGGCACAGTCGTCGTCTCGCCGGTCCGGGTCAGTGTCAGCACCGACCGATCCTGCCGGTTCGGGCCGAAACCGAAGGTGCACCGCAGCGACGCGGTGCCGCCGGCACCCTCGACCGTGATCGCGGTCAGGTCGCGGGCCTCATGCGAGGCCCAGCTCGCCCGCAGCGCCACCGACGTGCCCTCCTCGGTGATGAGAAAGCCACGGGCGGTGTCCTCCACGTCGCCACCGGAGCGGCCGGGGCTGCCGGCCTCGTCGTCGTGACGCCAGGAGGCAGCCCAGGCCTCGTCGTTGACGAAGTCGTCCGACGTGGTGCCGACCACCTGGTGGAACCAGACGCTGCCCAGCAGCGGGGTGAGCGTGTCCAGCAGGTGCCAGCCAAGATCGACGAGGGCACCACCGCCGGACTGTTCCCGCCGGGTGAACCAGCCGCCCGCGTCGGGGATCCCCCGGGCACGTACCCAGGCGAGGTCGACGTGACGGATCGCGCCGAGACCCGCCGCGACCTCGTAGAGCCGGCTGACGTCCGCCCGGTACCGCGCGGCGCTGCCGGCCAGCAGGGTCGCGTCACCCGCCGTCTCGGCCGCGGCCAGCCGGTCGGCCTCCGCGGAGCTCAGGCAGACCGGCTTCTCCAGGAACACCGGGACGCCGACGGCCAGCAGGCTCTCGGCGACGTCGGCGTGGCGGTGGTTGGGCACCGCCACCACCGCGAGATCGGGGCGGACGGAGTCACCCCCGGTCAGCTCGGCCACGTCGGCGAACAGGTCGAGCCCGGGGTCGTCCTGGCCGACGGCGGCCCGCACGGCCTGGTCGGGGTCGACCGCCGCGGTGACCTCGAAACGAGGGTGCTCACGCAACCGGGGAAGCCAGATCGACCGGCCGGCCCAGCCAAGCCCGACGACGGCGACCCGTAAGGTGTCCTGGCGCCCGGTGGTCGACTCCGGAAGCTGCTGCGTCACTGCGCGGCCAGCACGTCGGCCACGACCGCCGCGACTTCGTGCATCTGGTCCTCGGTGCCCAGCAGGGTGCGGTGGTGCAGCCAGATGCCGTCGGCGCTGAGCGCCTCGGTGTTCGGGCAGCGGCCCGCGATCTGGTCGACCGTCTCGTCGGGCGCGCCGGTCTCCCAGAAGCCGTTGGACCGGTAGATCGCCCGGAACGCGGCGAAAGCCGGCAGGCCCCGCTCGAGCAGCGCGTCGACGAGCGCGTTGCGGCGCTCCTCGCCGACCCCCGGCAGCCGGAACATGGCCATGTAGTGGGGGTTGCGGTCGCAGCGCTCGTCGCGGCCCTGCGGGACGACGCCCGGGATCGCGGCGAGTGCCTCGGCGAGCACCGGCCAGCGCTGCTCGCGGGTGTCGATCTGGCCCGCGAGGCGGCCCAGCTGAGCCCGCAGGACGGACGCGGAGAACTCGTTGAGCCGGAAGTTCGACCCAGAGGTCTGGTGGAAGTAGCGGCGGTCGGTACGCGGCCGCCCGCAGCTGTGCCGCAGGAACGCGGCCTCGAACAGCTCGGAGTCCGGGAAGGTCACGGCGCCGCCCTCGCCGGCCGTCATCAGCTTGCCGTTCTGGAAGCTGAACGACGCCACGGAGCCGAGTTCACCGACGCGGCGGCCCTGCCACTGGGCGCCGTGGGCGTGGGCGGCGTCCTGCAGGATCGGGATACCCGTGTCCGCCGACAGCTTCGCCAGCGCGTCCATGTCGGAGACCTGGCCGGCCATGTGCACCGGCATGATCGCCCTGGTGCGGGGGGTGATGGCCGCGGCCACCGCTTCCGTGTCGATGCAGTACGTGTCCAGGTCGACGTCCACTGGCACGGCCACGGCGCCCAGTCGCTGCGCGGCCTGGGAGGACGAGATGAACGTGAACCCCGGGACGATGACCTCCGTGCCCGGGCCGACCCCGAGCACCTGCAGGGCCAGTTCCAGGGCATGGGTCCCGTTGGTGACCGCGAGCGTGTAGTCCGCGCCGTGATAGGCACCGAACTCGCGCTCGAAGCTGTCGACCTCGCTGCCGCCCATCCGCCACCACTGGCCCTGTTCGAGGGCGCGGATCAGGCCGTCGCGCTCCTCGTCGGAGTACTGCGGCCAGGCCGGCAGCTCCGGTGCTCGACGCGCTCCACCGCTCATGGTCCCCACCCTTTTCTCACGTGACGATAGATTCGCGTTAGGATCCCGGGCGTCGATGGTTCATTACCGTGGGTCGCCCGAAGAATCCGCACGAGAGGTGCGCGACGGACGGTACCTCAGCACCCCGAGAACACCTCCGGCTGGTCGGCTCCCCACCCACTCCAGGACACACTCCGATCAACGTGGGACCAATAATCCCACTATCGGGCGCCGAGGGCATCCACGCTGGTCACATTGCCGGCCCGGCCGGGCCCGACAGGACCCTGCCGGACGCTGCGATATTCTCCGGCGGATGCCGGCCGACCGAGCCGGTCAATGACAGTGATGAGGTCCGGTGAGCACGCTTCTTCTCCTGAACGGCCCGAACCTTGGAATCCTCGGCCGTCGCCAGCCAGAAGTATACGGAACCGCGACCCTCGCCGACATCGAATCAGCGGTCAGCGCCCAGGTCGCCGATCGCGGCTGGAAGATCGCCTCAATCCAGCGGGAATCGGAGGGCGACCTGATTCACGCCATTCAGGACAATTACGACTCGGCAGGCGCGATTGTCAACCCGGGCGCGCTCATGATGTACGGCTGGAGCCTGCGGGACGCCCTGGCGAACTACCCGAACCCGTGGATCGAGGTGCACCTGTCGAACGTCTGGGCCCGCGAGTCGTTCCGGCACGAGTCGATCCTGTCCGCACTGGCCAGCGGGGTCGTGGTCGGCCTCGGGGCACTGGGCTACGAGCTCGCTGCACAGGCCCTGCTCCGCCTCGTCCCGCCGTCGTCGGACTGACTCACCCCGCATCCGCGGGCCGAGCGGGGCCGCCGACCCGCCCCGGCTCACCGTCACACCGGCCCACCCTCACCCCGGCCCACCGTCACCCCGGCCGCCGACCGGCCGGACCAGCGAATCGCCGAACCGCGCCGCAGCCAGCGCGTCGCGGGGAGCTGGCACGGGATCCACCCCACGCCGCCGATCAGCGCGGGCAGGGGCCGCGCCCGCTGGCGCCCGTGTCCGGCGGGCTCAGTTCCCGATCTCCCTACCGCCGCCTGCGCACCATCCGAACACTCACGTGAGTCCGGCTGCGAAAGCCCTCCGCGAGTGTTCGATGCCCGTTCCGCGGCCGCACGCCGCGGCGACACCCATGAGTCGCCGATACCGGTCCAGCCGTCTTTCACCGACCCGCGCGAACAGGTCCCGGCAACCCGGCCGGAGGATTCTCGACGGCCAGCGGAAAGGTCCTCCCATCCCGCTGTCGGCGCTCACCTACAAAACGGCGGCGGCGGCGCGACGATGTTTCCGCCAGCCTGCCGGCCCTGATCCAACGGGAATGACACGCGTGTACCCGGAGATCGAACCCGCCGGCCGGCAGCCAGACCGGCGGGGCGGCGGACGCCCGACACCACCTGATCGTCCCCCGCTGTGGATCCCCGACCCGGACCCCGGCCAGGGGTCCCCGCAGCCGCGGCCCGGCGTCAGCTCTCCGCCAGCGCCCGGGTCGCCGCCTGATCCACCGCCGCGGTCAGCAGTGGATGATCCAGCGGCGGCAGCAGTCCGCCGACCGGGGTCAGCGCCACGAGCGCGCGCACGGCGGCGAGCCGGGCCGACGCGGTGATCATCCGATGCGCCCGCACGGACGCGCGCAGCAGGCCGGGCAGCGCATGCAGCGGGCGCGGCCCGAAGGCCGCCGACGCCAGCGGCGGCGGTGACTGCGGCCGGATCCGCAGCACGGGTACGCCCGTCGGCGGCGCAGCCAGGCCGATCAGATCGACCACCAGGTCGAGGTCGCCCGCCATCCGGTGCAGCGGCTGGATCCCGCAGGCGAGTGGATCGTAGAGCGTCAGATCGCGGATGCCGGCGGCCACCAGCAGACCGGCCAGGTCACCGCCACGGGCCGGATCGACCACGGCGACGCGGGCCGCGCCCGGCCCCACCCCCCGCCCGCGCAGATGGTTGACGATCGCCGCGGTCGCGGCCACGGCGAGCCCGTCGTTGAGGGTGTCCAGCAGTGCCGCACTCCCGGCGGCCGCGGGGGCGGCCCGAACCGCGTCCACATGGCTGACCCGGGTGTGGACCAGCACCGTGGCGGCGAAGCCGGGCGCCAGCATCGCGATGGCGAGACCCAGCTCGCCGGCGTCGCGGGCGGCGATCGGCATCGGGATGACGTCCAGCCCGGTCGCCCGGTGCAGGTGCACCGCCTGCGACTCCACCGCGGGCAGGGCGGCCTCGGCGGTGAGGGGCTCGAAGTCGAGCACGGCACTGGCGTCGGTGACCAGGGCGACCCGCCGCGGCCGCCCGGTGAACAGGTCGGTGTGCGTTGGGTGCCGCGCCAGGTGCCGGATGACCCGCCGGTCGGCGTCAGCGTCCAGCAGGGCCAGGTCGTGACCGGTAGTGACCGAGGCGCACAGCGACTGGGTGAGCTTGCCGGTCGACGCCACGACGAAGACCGGATCCTCCGCCTGCAGCAGATCCGCTCCGAGCTCGTGGCGCAGGGCCTGGAGCAGCCAGGTCAGCGTTGGACCGCTGTCCGCGTCCAGAGTGATCCGGCGGCCGGTCGGGTCCGGCTCGTCCGCGTGGCAGGTGATCTCACCCGGACCGGCGGCGATCACCGCGTCGATGGCGGCCCGCGCGGTGCCGGGCACCCGGACCGTCACGCTGTATGCGGGATTGGCCTTGCCCACCGCCGCGCCCGCCGGCCCGTCCGCGCCGCCACCGCCGGAGTTACTCATGCCAGGCACCCGCGCGCCAGCGGGCGCCGCCTCTCGGCCTGCGGTAACCCTCGCGTCACGCGCCACCCCGGAATCACCTGTACAGCATCGCAAACCGGTGACGGTCGAAGCGCGCGAGCGGACCGATCAGGCCGACCTGCGGCCATGCCGCCCCGTGCGCGCCTTGCAGACCGTGCCGCGCCCGTCCTGAGCGAATCATCGATGCGGGAGCTGGGGAGTAAATCCGAAAGGATCTACGAACAGCCAGATCCCGATCGTGTGCCCCAGGTAGGAATCGGACCTACGGCCTACCGCTTAGGAGGCGGTCGCTCTATCCACTGAGCTACTGGGGCAGGTGCGCGCATGGCAGAAACCCGGCGCCTGCCGATCGTACGACCGACGGGGCTGCTGCTGGGCGACCGTCGGCTCAACCGAACTGCTGGGCCATCTCGACGAGTTCCTTGCACTTGGGGCAGATCGGGTAACGGGAGGGGTCCCGTACGGGTTCGAACCGGTAACCGCACAGCGCGGTGACCCGGCCGCCCTCGATGGAGGCTCGGACGATCTCCTCCCGGCGAGCGTAGTGGGAGTGGTCGTCGCCCTCGTCAGTACGGGTGTCCGACGTCTCAGGTGCGATCTGGGTCGTGCTCATGACGACGATTCTAGTTCCGGGCACCGACATGGCCGGGGCGGGTGAGCACCGGTCCTCGGACCGCGCCCGGCGGCGCGGTGCCCGGCAGGCAATCGACACGGTCCTCGCAGGACACATGGCTCTTGCATCCGATGGGTGCGGCGTACTCTGGAGCAGACGAAGGAGACCGGTGACTGGACTGATCGACAGTACCGAGATGTACCTCCGCACCCTGTATGAACTGAGGGAAGAGGGCATCCCCCCGCTACGCGCGCGCCTCGTGGAGCGGCTGCACGTCAGCGCGCCGGCCGCCAGCGAGTCCACCGCTCGCCTGGCCAACGAGGGACTCGTGTCGCTCGCGGACGACCGCACCGTGCAGTTCACCGAGAAGGGGTTGCTGCGCGCGACCGCCGTGATGCGTAAACACCGCCTCGCGGAGCTCCTGCTCACCAAGGTCATCGGGCTGGACTGGGCGCTGGTGCACAACGAGGCGTGCCGCTGGGAGCACGTGATCTCCGACGAGGTCGAGGCTCGCCTCACCGTGCTGCTGGGCGATCCGAAGCGCTGCCCGTTCGGCAACGAGATCCCACCCGCGCAGAACAGGGAGCACGTCCGGCCCACCCACGCGCCGGTGAGCCTGCTGGCCTCCGCCGACCGCGCGAACGCGGATGGCGGCCTGCCGGTGACGGTGAGCTGGATCTCCGAGCGGCTGCAGACCGATGAGAGCGCCATGCGGCGGCTGCAGGACGCCGCGATCGTGCCCGGAGCGCAGGTCATGCCGGGTTCCCGCGGGGACATCATTCGCATCGTCACGCCAAATGGCCACAACGATGCCGAGATCAGCCGCAGCACCGCCGCGCTCGTCTACGTCGATCGCTGACCCGTCACCACCGGGCGTCGTCCAGATTCGGACGACGCCCTCGGCTTCGGCCTAGCCCCCGGGGCGCACCCCACCCTGGAAGTTCGACCACCACACGTTCTCGACCCGCACCACCTCACCCGTGCGGGGCGCGTGGATCATCTTTCCGGCACCTACATAGATGCCGACGTGACCAAGATCCGCGTCGAAGAAGACCAGGTCGCCCGGGAGCAGCTCCGCCCGGCCCACCCGGCGTCCCTCGTTCCACTGGGAGCCGGTGTAGTGGCTGAGCCCGACACCGCCCTTCTGCCAGACCCACTGAGTCAGCCCGGAGCAGTCGAAGGTGTTGGGTCCCTCCGCTCCCCACACGTACGGCTTGCCCAGCTGGGCGTACGCCTCCCGCACGACCGTCGCCGCACCGCCGCTGCCTAGTTTCGGCGCCGCGGGTGCCGCCGCCACCGAAACCGCGGCGAAGTCCCGCCCGGCGGCTGCGGTGACACCCGCCTGCTGCTGGTAGCGGGCCTGCTCCGCGGCAGCCTCGCGG
>NZ_JALKFU020000429.1 GCF_023242965.2 Frankia sp. AgKG'84/4 | reverse complement strand
GCAGGGTGATTTGTTTATAAGAGACCGCGCGTGAGGGGCCCCCCCCCCACCGACTCCTCCCGGCGGGCGGCGCCGGCGCGGCGGGTCGGGCCGGCGGTGGCGTCGAGGAGGTCGTCGAGGGTCGCGTGCCGCACCGTGCTCTCGCCGAGGGAGGGCAGCACCGCGGCGATGTAGCCGAGGAAGGCCCGGTTCGGCCCGACGACGAGGACCCCGGTGCGGGCGAGGCGCTCGCGGTGGGCGAAGAGCAGGTAGGCGGCGCGGTGCAGGCCGACGGCGGTCTTGCCGGTGCCCGGCGCGCCCTGCACGCACAGGCTCAGGTCCAGGCCGGCGCGGACGATCTCGTCCTGCTCGGGCTGGATCGTGGCGACGATGTCACGCATCGGCCCCGATCGGGGCCGTTCGATCTCCCGGGCGACCATCCCGTCGACCGGTGCCGGTGGTCGCGACACCGCGGCCGGTTCGGGTGCGGCGGTGGCGTCGCTCGCCAGGGGTTCGTCCTCGAACGCGGTGAGCTCGCCGCCGTCGTAGCCGAAGCGCCGCCGCCGGCGCACGCCCATCGGGTCGCCACGGTGCGCCCGGTAGAACGCCCGGGCCACGTCGGTGCGCCAGTCGACGACGAGCGGGTCGTCTCCGGCGGACTCGCGCACATGGCGGCGCCCCAGGTAGAAGCGCCGCCCCGCCACCGCGGCGGGCACCTGGTCGGCACCGCCGTAGTCGAGGCGGGCGAAGAACAGCGGTGTGCCCTCGCCGCCGGCGAGGTCCAGGACACGGCGCTGGCGGGCCACCCGCAGGTACTCGTTGGTGACCTTGTCGACCTCCGCGTCGCCCTCGGCCACCCGGGTCCCGGCGGCCTCCTGCCGCATCCCCAGCAGCGCGCGATGACCGCGCTCGAGGTAGGCCCGCTCCGACGCGAGTTCGGACGCCAGGCCCCCGCCCTCGCCGTCCTGATCGCCGGGAACACCCTGGTCGCCGGGAACACCCGGATCGCCGGGAACGTCCTTGGCCAGCTGGCCATGGACACCGTGGCTGCCGCTCATCCCGACCCCTTTCCTTAACCCGGTAAAGCTTACCGGGCGCGGAAGGATCGTCACCGTGGGACGCCGCGCGGCGGAGGCGAGGGCGCCGCGCCCCACCGCGGAGGCGGAGTCGAGTGCACCGCGGTCGGACTCCCGGTGCGCCGCAGCGCGCGGGCGGGCGGGATCTCCCGCCGGCCGCGGCGGGGACCTCAGGCGTAGGCGGGCAGGGCGCGGGCCAGAGCCGCGAAGGCCAGCCGGGTCGCGGCCGTGGCCTCCGGGTGGCGGGCGGCGGCGGATCCACCGGCGGACAGCCGGGCCCAGTTCTCCCGGGCCAGGACCCGCTGCACGGCGATGATCTGGGCGGCGCCGAGGCGGGCGGTGAGTTCACCGGCGCCCGGGGCCGCCCGCGCGAGTGCCTCGGCGAGCGCCCGTTCGTCCTCTGCCGCGTACCGGGCGAGGCGGCCCTGCAGGCTCGGGGTCGCGAAGACCATGCCGTGGAAGGCGAGGACCTCGGGATGCTCGTTCAGCCCGGTCACCGGTTCGCGCCGGTCGAGGCCGACGAGCTGGTGCTCGCGCAACGCCGTCAGCGGTGCCACGTCGGCGCCACGACCCGCCACGATCCGCCCGGCCTCGCCGCGGTGGTCGAGGATCCGGTGCAGGACGAGGTCCTCCTTGCTCGGGAAGTGGGCGAACAGCGTGGGTTTGGACACGTTCGCGGCCGCCGCGATCTCGGCGACGGAGACGTCGTCGAAGCCCCGTTGACAGAACAGGGTGATCGCCGCGGCTGACAGCGCGTCGCGGGTGCGTGCTCGGCGCTGCGCCCGGGTGGGGGCGCCGGGCGTCGCCACGGCGTTCAGGCGACGTGAACGAAGGGCCGCTGGGCCGGGTCGGGTTCGGCTTCGCGCAGGACCTCGCGGGTGACGGTGGCGACCTCACCGACGCCGATGAACAGGAACCGCAGGAAATTGAGGATGGGATTGCCCTCCGTCCATTCGAAGTACACGTGCGGGCGCGCGCCGGTGGTCTCACGCAGGTGCAGCAGCAGGGCGGCGATCGCGTTGGGCACCGACGTGCTGGTGGCGCACAGGATGCGGTAGCCCTCACGGTCCAGGCCGCGGACGTCGAGCTCACCTTCGAACTCGGAGGAGTCGGGCACGGAGACCTCCAGGAACAGCAGCGCGACGTCGTCGGGGAGGAACAGCTCGTCGTGGGCCTTGCGGGCCTTCTCGGCGTACTCGGCGGCGTCGCCGACGTCGAGTTCGTTGGCGACGAGGTGCAGCGAACCCGCCGCGGCGGCCTCGCGGACCCAGGCCTGCGCGGCCGGGTCCAGGCGCACGCCGGTGACCCGCAGCTCGAACGAGCGCAGCGCCCGTGAGGAGAACGACACCAGCATGATCGCGATGATGAAGATCGAGCCGATGATGAGGCCGTCGGGCCGTTCGATGATGTTGGCGATGGTGGTGTAGACGAACACGGCGGTGATCACGCCGAAGCCGGCGGCCCGGCGCCGGCCGCGGCGGCGGGCCGTGGCCAGGGTGACGGCGAGGGCCGCGGAGGTGATGAGCACGAGCACGCCGGTGGCGTAGGCGCCGCCCTGCTTGTCGACGCTGGCCTGGAAGAAGATCGTGACGGCGAAGCCGATCGCGGTGAACACGAGCACCAGCGGGCGCACGGAGCGCGCCCAGGTCGGGGCCATGCCATAGCGGGGCAGGTAGCGGGGCACGAGGTTGAGCAGGCCGGCGAGCGCCGAGGCGCCGGCGAACCAGAGGATCGCGATGGTGCTGAGGTCGTAGACGGTGCCGAAGGCGCTGCCGAGCTCGTCGTGGGCGAGGTAGGCCAGCGCCCGCCCGTTTGCCTCGCCACCCGCCTTGAATGCCTCGGGCGGGATGAGCAGGGTGGTGGCGAGGCTGCTGGTGATCAGGTAGACGGCCATGATCAGTGCGGCGGTGGTCAGCAGGGTGCGGGTGCCGCGGATGCGCCCGGTGGGGCGGTCCTCGGTGTCGGCGGTGTCGCCGCGGACCAGGGGCATCACGGCGACGCCGGTCTCGAAGCCGGACAGGCCCAGGGCGAGTTTGGGGAACACGATCAGCGCGAAGCCGATAAGCGCGATCGGGTCCGGGTGCTCGCGCACGAGCAGGGCATGCCAGTCGCCGACGAGGTGCGGCTGCGAGACGATCTTCACCAGGGCGTCGCCGACGACGATGGCGTTCAGGCCCAGGTAGAGGGCGACGAGCACCACGGCGATGCCGACGGCCTCGGTGAACCCGATCAGGAACACCGCGCCGAGCGCGGTGAGCAGCACCAGGGTGACGCCGACCCGGTGGCCTTCCAGCGCGTGCGGGGCGTAGGGGTTCTCCAGGATGTGGGCGGTGGCGTCGGCGGCGGACAGCGTGACAGTGATGAGGAAGTCGGTGCAGGCGAAGCCGAGCAGGACCAGAACGAGGATCTTGCCCTTCCACCAGGACAGTTCGTGTTCGAGCATGGCGATGGAACCCTCGCCGTGCGGGCTGTCCTTCGCCACCCTCCGATAGACCGGCAGGGCCCCGGCGAGTGTCACGAGGACGAGGACGGCGGTGGCGATGGGGCTGACGGCGCCGGCCGCGAGCGCGGCGATGCCGGGCTGGTAGCCCAGGGTGGAGAAGTAGTCGACGCCGGTCAGGCACATCACCCGCCACCAGGGGTGCAGCTTGTGCTCGGCGGTGGGCTGGGCGTGCGGGCCGGAGTGCTGCTGGGCCTGGGCGGAGCCGGCGAGCAGCCAGGCGCGCAGGCGCCGGGTCCGCCCGGTGACCCGCGCCGGCTCGGCGGTGACGGTCACGACCCGGTGGGCCTTCCCGCTGGCGCGCGTCCCGATCGGTGTGGAAGTCCTGGCATGGCGAGCATCCTCCCCCGCCGCCGCGCGCGGCACGCGGACCCGGGGCGGATCGGTCGCCGGCGTCACCACGACCCGGTACGCGCGGCACGGGTGACAGGGGTGGGTGAGACTTGCCGCATGGAGGTCCTCAGCAGTCGTGTTCTGATCCGGCCGGTGGACCCGGCGCGCAGCCGCGTGTTCTACCGGGACGTCCTGGGCCTCGCGGTCTACCGGGAGTTCGGGGGGCCGCAGAGTCCCGGCACGGTCTTCTTCCTGGGTCAGGGCCTGCTGGAGGTGTCCGGGCACGCGCCCGAGGCGCCCGCGGCGCGCGGCGCGGGGCCGGGGCTGTGGCTGCAGGTGCGTGACCTCGCCGCCGAGCACGGGCGCCTCGCCGCCGCCGGGGTGGCGATCACCCGTGCGCCGCGGCGGGAGCCGTGGGGCCTGGACGAGATGTGGATCGCCGATCCGGACGGGATCGCGCTGGTGCTCGTGGAGATCCCCGCCGATCACCCGCTGCGCCGCGACCAGCGCTGATCCGCGGACTCGACCTGCCCGTCGGCGGGAGCCGCCGGCAGGACGATCGTGACGACGGCGCCGCCGTCCGGATGGTTGGCCACCTCGGCGCTCCCGCCGTGGGCGGCGGCGATCGCGGCCACGATGGACAGGCCGAGCCCGGCGCCGCCCTGCGC
>NZ_JALKFU020000428.1 GCF_023242965.2 Frankia sp. AgKG'84/4 | reverse complement strand
GAGCCCGACTCCGGTCGGTGGGCCCGCTGGCCGGCCGGGGCGACGGCCGGTGATGTGCTGGCGGTGTCCGGCGCCCGCCGCGCGGCGGCCGCCGAATTCCGTCGTGAGCTGCGGGAACAGCCTGGGCGGCTGGAGTCCTACGCCGGGCTCGCGCTGATCCACGCCGACCAGGTGGACGGTCTGCGGCGCCGACTGTGCACCGAGCATCCCGACGCCGTCCTGGCGCTCGCCACGCGGATCCGTGTAGCGAGCGGCCGCGCTCCTGACCTGGCGGCACTCACCGCGTGGATCGCGGCCGGCGCCGGCCGGGCCATCGCTGAGCCCGCCCACGGGCTGATCTCGGAGGTGTTCCAGGTCGTAGCGTGAGGCAACGCCGTCAGTTGTGACGTATCGAGCTGTTACGGATTCCCCCGACGAGGACGATCCCGGCGACGAGTGAGGCCACCCGGTCCACCTTCGTCCCTGAGATCCGTTGAACCGCCGGGATCCGCTGGGGCCGGCCGGTCGCCTTCGCCGGCTGGCTCGGGCGGTGGGTCTGTCAGCCGGCCGCGGACCCGGCCGTGCCGGCGAGCGCGGGTCCAGCCGCCTCGGGCAGGTCGGTGCCGGCCAGGTCGGTGCCGGCCGGGTCGGTGCCGGGCAGGTCGGTGCCGGCCAGCTCCGTGCCGGCCAGCTCCGTGGCGGACTGGCAGACGCGGTAGCCGACGCCGCGGACGGTCAGGATGTGGGTGGGGGCCGACGGGTCGGCCTCCAGCTTGCGGCGTAGCCGGCGGACGTGGACGTCGAGCATCCGCGCGCCGCCGAAGTAGTCGTACCCCCAGACCCGTTCGAGTAGCTGGCGCCGGGTCACCACCCGCCCGCCGGCCACGGCCAGCTCACACAGCAGCCGGAACTCCGTACGGGTCAGGTGCTGGTCTTCGCCACGGCGGCGCACGACCCCCTCCGCCAGGCGGATCTGCAGGTCACCGACGCTCAGGGAACTTGCCGCCGCCAGCGTCGGATGGGTGCGCCGCAGTAGCGCGCGCAGCCGTGCCAGCACCTGCGCGGTGACCGGCGGTGCGGTGAGGTAGTCGTCGGCGCCGGCTTCCAGGCCCGCAACGACGCAGCTCGGGTCGGCCCGCTCGGCGACCACGACGATCGGTAGGTCGCTGGCGGCACGAAGCCGCCGGCAGAGCTCCAGGCCGCTCATCACCGGGCCGGCGGCGGGCCCCCGGCCGGTGCCGGACCCGGTGCCGTCCGGCCCCGGTGGACCTGCCAGGGGATCGGCGGGCGGTGGGCCGTCCGGACCGAACACAAGGCTTTCGAGCCGGCGCGCGTCCAGGTCGAGCCGGTCGAACTCCGGGTCGTCGAGCTCGGCGAGATCATCGGGCAGCGTGAGGGGATCCGGGCCGGTCGCCAGCGGCACACAGACCAGCACCAGGTGCGCCGGGCGCGCGGCGAGCCGGGCCTGGGCATGGTCGGCTGATCGCACCTGGTCGACGCCGTAGCCCTCGTCCAGCAAGGCGGGCACCAGGTCTCGGCGCACCGCGGGATCGTCTCCGACGAGCAGAAATGTCGTCCGCACCTTGCGTATTTTCCCCGATGCGGGCCAGTTGTCCCCACCGGTACGCGTCGGGGTGAAGGCCCGTCCGGCCTGCGCCGGGCCCCGGGTGCCGCCGGCCACCGGCGCGTACTGGTCCGTCGACCGGTCGACCTGCGGCCCGCGGGCCGCCGGGCCCCCCGCGGGGGGTACCCCTGGCCCCCCGGGAGGGGGACCACGGGCCCCACCCGAACGCGCCACCCGCCGGCCCGGATGGCCCCCGCCGACCGGCGGCCGGCCCGCGCAACGTTACGAGGCGGTGGTGTCGTGGCTGTCCTCGAGGTCGCCCTCGGTACGTAGGTAGATCTCCTGGAGGGCGTCGAGGGTCGCCGGTTCGGGGTGCTCCCACAGGCCGCGGGCGGCGGCTTCCAGCAGGCGTTCGGTGATCCCGTGCAGGGCCCACGGGTTCGAGGTGAGCAGGAACTTCTGGCTCTCGTCGTCGAGGGCGTAGACGGCGGCGAGGCGTTCGTACATCCAGTCGGCGACCACGCCGGCGGTCGCGTCGTAGCCGAACAGGTAGTCGACGGTCGCCGCCATCTCGAACGCGCCCTTGTAGCCGTGGCGGCGCATCGCGGCCAGCCAGCGGGGGTTGACGACGCGGGCACGGAACACCCGGGAGGTCTCCTCGGACAGCGTGCGGGTGCGCACCGCCTCGGGCCGGGTGCTGTCGCCGATGTAGGCGGCGGGCGCCCGCCCGGTCAGCGCCCGCACCGTCGCGACCATTCCGCCGTGGTACTGGAAGTAGTCGTCGGAGTCGGCGATGTCGTGCTCGCGGGTGTCGATGTTCTTCGCGGCGACGGCGATGCGCCGGTAGGCGGCCTCCATGTCGCCGCGGGCGGGCACGCCGTCGACGCCGCGGCCGTACGCGTAGCCGCCCCAGGTGGCGTACACCTCGGCGAGGTCGGCGTCGTCGCGCCAGTTGCGGCTGTCGATCAGCGGTAGCAGCCCGGCGCCGTACGATCCCGGCCGGGAGCCGAAGATGCGCAGCGTCGAGCGCCGTTCGTCGCCGTGCTCGGCGAGGTCGGCGCGGGCATGGGCGCGCACCAGGTTGTCCTCGTCGGGTTCGTCGAGGCCGGCGGCCATCCGCACGGCGTCGTCGAGCATGGCCACCACGTGCGGGAACGCGTCGCGGAAGAACCCGCTGATGCGCACCGTGACGTCGATGCGGGGCCGGCCGAGCTCGGCGAGGTCGATCGGCTCCAGACCGCGCAGCCGCCGCGACGCGTCATCCCACCGCGGCCGGATGCCGAGCAGGGCGAGTACCTCCGCGACGTCGTCGCCGGACGTGCGCATCGCGCTGGTGCCCCACACGGACAGGCCGACCGACTCCGGCCAGCGGCCGGTGTCCGCCCGGTAGCGCTCCAGCAGGGAGGCGGCCATCGCCTGCCCGGTCTCCCAGGCCAGCCGGCTCGGCACCGCCTTCGGGTCGACGGAGTAGAAGTTGCGGCCGGTGGGCAGCACGTTGACCAGGCCGCGCAGCGGCGAACCGCTCGGTCCCGCCGGGACGTAACCGCCGTCGAGGGCGTGCAGGATGTTGGTGATCTCGTCGGTGGTCCGGGCGATGCGCGGCACGATCTCGGTGGCGGCGAAGCGCAGCACCGCGGCGACGGCCGCCCGCCGGTCGGCGTCGTCAGGGACGCCGACGGATCCAGCGCCGGGCTCCGCCGCGGCGTCGACCTCGGCGTCGACCTCGGCGGGTGCGGGGGACGGGGTGCCGAGGACGGTGTCGAGCGCGGCGGGGACGGCCCCCGGGTCCCACCCGTGCCGTTCCAGCTCGGTGACCAGGGCGAGCGCGGTGCGTTCCGCGGTGTCGACGTCGACGCGCGACGCCTGGCCGCTCTCCGTGCCCTCGTCGAGGCCCAGTGCCTCGCGCAGGCCCGGCAGGGTGCGCTGCCCGCCCCACATCTGGCGCGCGCGCAGCATCGCCAGCACCAGGTTGACGCGGGCCTCGCCGCTCGGCGCGACCCCGAGCACGTGCAGGCCGTCGCGGATCTGCGCGTCCTTCACCTCGCACAGCCAGCCGTCGACGTGCAGCAGGAAGTCGTCGAACTCGGCGTCGTGCGGCCGGTCGGCGAGGCCGAGGTCGTGGTCGAGACGGGCGGCCTGGATCAGCGTCCAGATCTGGGCGCGGATCGCGGGCAGCTTCGCCGGGTCCATCGCCGCGATCGACGCGTGCTCGTCGAGGAGCTGTTCGAGCCGTGCCAGGTCACCGTAGCTCTCCGCGCGGGCCATCGGCGGGACGAGATGGTCGATCAGGGTGGCATGCGCGCGGCGCTTCGCCTGGGTGCCCTCGCCCGGGTCGTTGACCAGGAACGGGTAGATCAGCGGAAGGTTGGCGAGCGCCGCGTCGGACGGGCAGGACGCGCTCATCCCGACGTTCTTGCCCGGCAGCCACTCCAGCGTCCCGTGCTTGCCGAGATGGACCAGGGCGTGCGCGCCGAATCCGCCGGCGGCCGCCGGCGCGGACAGCCAGCGGTAGGCCGCGAGGTAGTGGTGGCTCGGCGGCAGGTCCGGATCGTGGTAGATCGCGACCGGGTTCGCGCCGAAGCCGCGCGGCGGCTGGACGAGCAGGGCGGTGTTGCCGGCGCGCAACGCGGCCAGGACGATCTCGCCGTCCTCGGAACGGGAACGGTCGACGTACAGCTCGCCGGGGGCCTGCCCCCAGTGCCGTTCGACGCGTTCGCGCAGGTCGGCGGGCAGCGTGTCGAACCAGGCGCGGTAGTCGGCGGCGGAGATCCGCACCGGGTTGCCGGCGAGCTGCTCGGCGGTGAGCCAGTCGGGGTCCTGCCCGCCGGCCGCGATGATCGCGTGGATGAGCGCGTCGCCGTCCTGGGCGGCGACGCCGGGCAGCGCGTCCGGCCCGTCGGCGGGGCCGATGTCGTAGCCGGCGGCGCGCAGCTCGCGCAGCAGTCGCACCGTGCTCGCGGGTGTGTCCAGGCCGACGGCGTTGCCGATGCGGGCATGCTTCGTCGGATAGGCCGAGAGCATGAGCGCCACCCGGCGC
>NZ_JALKFU020000427.1 GCF_023242965.2 Frankia sp. AgKG'84/4 | reverse complement strand
GGGCCGCACGGGCCGGCGCCGCTGCTGCTGCACGACGCCGGCGTCCTCGGCCGCTACGACGGCCGCGGCATGGACCTGCTGTTCGGGCTCGCCGAGCGGGCCCGCGCGGGCGGACGCGGTGTCTGGGTGCTCTGTCCGACGACCGAGCCGACCCGCCCCCCGCGCCTCGACGGCGCCCTGGTCCAGGTGACGACCGAAAGCGAATGGGTCGCGTTGCCCGACTCCTGGGCGATCAACTGGCACCGCTCCGGCGGCGCCGAGCCGGACCGGACGGGGAAAGCGTCCTGACCGCGGGAAAGCCGCTGATGTTCGCTGGTTGGATGGGGAGAGTTTTTTGATCGACCGGGTTGCGCTGCTAAAGGACGCCCAGCGGCAGGTGAAGGACCTGGAGAAGGACCTGCGGGCCCAGGTCGACGAGGTGGTCGAGGTCGGGACGCGGTTGCGCGCCGAATACGACCGGGCGTTCAAGGTCGGCCGGACGGCGGCGACCTGGTCGGCGTGGCTCGGCGAACGGGTCACCCAGGCGGCGGTCGCCTGGGTGCTGGGCACCGTGTTCGTCCGCTTCTGCGAGGACAACGGCCTCATCGGCGACCCGTTCCTCGCCGGCCCCACCACCGCCAGGCTCACCCTCGCCGAGGAACGCACCGAGGACTTCTACACCCGGCACCCGGAGAAGACGGCACGCGACTGGCTGCTCGCGGCCTTCGACGAGATCGCCAAGGTGCCCGTCGGCGCAGCCCTGTTCGACCAGCGCCACAACGCCCTGTTCCAGATCCCGCTGACCCACGACGCGGCGAAGAACCTGCTGGCCTTCTGGCGACGACGCACCGAGGCCGGCATCCTCGTCCACGACTTCACCGACGCCACCTGGGACACCCGCTTCCTCGGCGACCTGTACCAGGACCTCTCCGAGGACGTCCGCAAGAAATACGCCCTGCTCCAGACCCCGGAGTTCGTCGAGGAGTTCATCCTCGACCTGACCCTGACCCCCGCCATCGACGAGTTCGGCTACGACGTCGTCAAACTCATCGACCCCACCTGCGGCTCCGGCCACTTCCTCCTCGGCGCCTTCCGCCGCCTGCTAGCCGAATGGGACAAGCACGCCCCCGACCGCGACATCTTCGAACGAGTCCGCCTGGCCTTAGACGCGATCCACGGCGTGGACATCAATCCGTATGCAACCGCGATCGCCAAGTTCCGCCTGACCATCGAGGCCCTTCGCGCCGCCGGCCTGCCAACACTTGATGCGGCAGCCGGCTACACATTCCCGCTGCACGTGGCCACCGGCGACTCGCTGATCAAATATCGCCAGCTTGGCATGTTCGGCGAGGAACGCGACGACCTTGCCGAATTCGCATATGCCACCGAGGACCTCGCCGATCATCCCGGTATCCTCGAAGGAGGGCGCTACCATGCCGTCACCGGCAACCCGCCCTACATCACCGTCAAGGACAAGAAGCTCAACGAGCTGTACCGGGGCCTGTACGACGCATGCTCGGGCACTTACGCACTGTCGGTTCCGTTCGCGCAACGCTTTTTCGAGCTAGCCAAACGGGCGGACCTGGAAGGCCGCAGAGCCGGCAGCGTCGGGCAGATCACCGCCAATTCGTTCATGAAGCGCGAGTTCGGCAGGAAGATGATTCAGGATTTGTTCGCGACCAAGGTGGAGCTGACCCACGTCATCGACACCTCTGGCGCATACATTCCCGGCCACGGCACCCCGACTGTCATCCTGATCGGCCGAAACAACAGCTGGCACCGCCCAAGCACAGTCCGCGCCGTCCTTGGCATCCGCGGCGAACCGTCCGTACCGGCCAGCCCGCGAAATGGACTCGTCTGGCAGGCGATCACCAACCAAGTTGGCGACCCAGGAACCGAGAGTACCTGGACCAGCTGCGCCGATCGACCTCGCGAGGATCTGATGAGATTCCCGTGGAGCCTTAGCGGCGGTTCCGCACCGAGCGTCGTCGCCCTCCTGTCCGATGGCAAGTCCCGACTAGGAGGAAAAATTCAACTGATCGGAAGGATGGCGCACACCGGTTCGGATGACGCATATTTCGGCCCCATAGGGAACTGGAAGAGATTCGGGATATCGAATTCTATCCGAATGGCGACAGGAAACACAGTTCGCGACTGGTCAGTCAATCCCGAGAGTGAAGCACTCTTTCCATACGACGAGAACCTAGATGCTTCGATCGACAAAATTGAAGTCGCGATGATCCTCTGGAGATCCCGCGCAGCCCTACGCGCACGACAGGAGCTAGGCGGAACCCACGAACAGATTGGCCTTACCTGGTATGAGTGGAGCCGGTGGCATCCGGACCGATTTTCCGCAAGTTTCAGCATCGGGTTTCCGTTTGTATCCACACATGCCAGCTTTTCACTCAGTAAACAAGGAATAGTATTCAATCGAACCGCCCCGGCAATCAAGCTCAAAGATGGGACGCCGGTAGAGGAGCATCTGCGACTGTTGGGGGTGCTGAATAGTTCGACGGCGTGCTTCTGGCTCAAGCAGGTCAGTCACAACAAAGGTAGCACCGTGGACTCTCGCGGAGCACGGCAGACCACTTTCCCCTGGGAGGATTTCTACGAGTTCACGGGCACGAAACTCCTGGACTTCCCTTTGCCTGCGGAGTATCCGTTCGAGCTGGCGCGGGAGCTGGATGGGCTGGCGCAGCGGCTGACGGCGGTGAGCCCAGTGTCGGTGGCCGCGGGCGGGGTGCCGACGCGGTCGGGGCTGGCGGAAGCGGAGGCCAGGTGGGCGGTCATGCGGGCGCGGATGATTGCTTTGCAGGAGGAGTTGGACTGGCAGGTCTATCGGCAGTATGAGCTGCTCGCCGATGAGCTGACGTTGGCGATGGCCGACGTTCCTGAGATCAGGCTGGGTGAGCGGGCGTTCGAGGTCGTGCTGGCGCGGAAGATCGCTGCCGGCGAGGAGACCTCCGAGTGGTTTGTTCGCCACGGTTCCGACCCAATCACCGAGCTGCCCGCGCACTGGCCTGCCGAGTACCGGGCGCTGGTGGAGAAGCGGATCTCCGTCATCGAGGCCGATCGGAACATCGGGCTGATCGAGCGGCCTGAGTACAAGCGGAGGTGGGCGACCGAGGGGTGGGACAAGCTCCAGGACGCGGCACTGCGGGGCTGGCTGCTCGATCGGCTGGAGGCCCGCGAGCTGTGGTTCGCGGAATTCGACGGCATGGTTCAGCCCCGGCTGTGGACCACGGGCCGGTTGGCCGACGAACTGGCCGCCGACGCGGATTTCGTGGCCGTCGCCGAGATCTACCGCCCCGGCGAGAGCCTGGCCAAGGTCGTCAACGACCTGGTCGAGAACGAGCACGTCCCGTTCCTGGCGGCTTTGCGTTACAAGGACTCTGGCCTGGTCAAGCGGGCCGACTGGGAGTCGGTGTGGGATCAGCAGCGCGCCGAGGACGCCGCCGCGACTCCGGAGGCCGCGAAGGCGATCCGGGACCGCATTCCGGTGCCGCCGAAGTATGCCCAGGCTGATTTCCGCAAGGCCAGTTACTGGAAGGCCCGCGGCAAGCTGGACGTGCCCAAGGAACGGTTCATCTCCTACCAGCCGGCCGGGCCGGACAACGATCCGACGCTGCTGATCGGCTGGGCCGGGTGGGACCACCGGGAGCAGGCCCAGGCGCTGGCGACGCTGATCGTCGGACGTCAGGACGACGACGGTTGGGGGCCTGAGCGCCTCACCCCGCTGCTCGCCGGTCTGCGCGAGGTGATGCCCTGGGTGCGCCAGTGGCACGACGAGGTCGACCCGCTCTACGACGGCTCCCCCGCCGAGGTCTACGACGCGTTCCTCGCCGACGCGATGGGCCGAAACAACGTGACCGCCGGCGACCTCACCGGCTGGCGCCCGCCGGCGGCCACCCGTGGTCGGAAGGCGGCGCAGAAGTGACGGACCCCGTCCGTACCATCCGTACTCGGATGCATGTCCAGACCGCTCGCCTGACCCGTCGAGGTGTCTCATGACCAGCCCGTCGTCCCAGCCGTTGCTGCGCGAGGTCATCGAGATACCGGAGCGGACCTCCGACAGCGATTTCGTCCTCAAGCTGACCGAGGGCGTCACCGACGCGGCCGCGACGATGCGCGAGTATGTGCTGACCGATCGGCTTGTCGGCAACTTCGACGAGGCGCTCGGTCTGATCGCGCAGGCGGCGGGCACGGGGGCGTCGAAGGGCGTCTATCTGCACGGCTCCTTCGGCTCCGGCAAGTCGCATTTCATGGCGGTGCTCCACGCGCTGCTGCACGGCGAGCCGGCCGCGCACAGTTTTGACGACCGGCTGACCGACGTTCTCGGCAAGCACCATGGGGAGCTGGCCGGTAAGAAGTTCCTGCTGGTTCCGTTTCACCTGCTCGGCGCGAAGTCGATCGAGCAGCGCGTCCTCGGCGGCTACGCCGACCATCTGCGCGCCCTGCACCCGGGCGCGCCGGTCCCCGCGGTGCACCGCGCCGAGGCGCTGCTGGACGAGGCCCGCAACGTGCGGGCCAAGGCAGGTGACGCCACGTTCCTCGCCGAACTGAACCGCGCCGCCTCCTACAGCGGCTGGCAGAACAGTGCCGGG
>NZ_JALKFU020000426.1 GCF_023242965.2 Frankia sp. AgKG'84/4 | reverse complement strand
CCACCAAGCGTGCCCGCGCCGACCGAGCCCGCCGACGAGCCGTCGCGCAGGTAGGCCTTTCGCCGGTGGTGCGGCTGGCTGGTCGTTCTGTAGGGCGCGGTGTCCGGGTTGGCCGCGTGGCGGGGCGCCGCGGCGGCCGGGGCGGGGTGGCGGCGCGGTCGTGGTGGGATCAGCTCCTGGCGGGATTTGTCAGTCGGCTGGGGTACGAAGTGCGGTGACGGCAGCGCGGGAAGCACGCGGAGCACCGGCGGCGCGGGATGCGCGGGCGGTGGACGCGGCCAACGCGGCGGACGCACGAGCACAGGGCGGTGGCCATGCAGACGGCCGATGTGGCAGTCGTGGGCGCGGGGCTCGCGGGGCTGGCAGCCGCCACCCTGCTCGCCGATCAGGGCCTCGAAGTAGTGGTCTGGGAGGCCTCCGACGACGTCGGTGGCCGGGTGCGCACCGACGAGATCGACGGTTTCCGCCTCGACCGAGGCTTCCAGGTGCTGATGCCGTCCTACCCGGAGGTGGGGCGGCAGATCGACCTGCCGGCGCTGCGGCCGCGGCCGTTCGTGCGCGGGCTGGTGCTGCGCGACGGCGTCCGGTCGGTCCTGCTGGGCGACCCGAGAGGCGGGACGAGCGCGCTCGCGGGGCTGGTACCCGGGCGGGCACTGCGCCTCGGTGACCTGGCCCGGATCACCCGGATCGCCGCCCGGGACAGCCTGGTCAGGCCGGCCGCGCTGTTCGCCGGGCCCGAGCGGAGCACCCGGGCGGAACTGCGGGCCCGCGGTCTGTCCGACCATGCCGTCGACGGCGTGATCGCGCCGCTGCTGCGCGGGATGTTCCTGGAGGAGGATCTCTCCACCTCGTCGAGGTTCTTCCATCTGCTGATGCGCAGCTTCGCCACGCGGTCGCCGGTGCTGCCGGCGGAGGGGATGGCCGCGCTGCCCCGCCAGCTCGCGGCCCGGTTGCGGCCCGGGACGATCCGCCTGGGTTGTCCCGCCGACATCGTCACCGGCGGCGGCGTGCGGTCTCGGGACGGCGAGTCGCTGCGGGCGAAGGTGGTGATCGTCGCGACGGACGGGACGACGGCCGCGCGGCTGGTGCCGGGAATCGCCGAGCCCAGCTGGCACGGGGTGACGACCTATTACTTCCGGGCGGCGCGGTCGCCGCTGCGCCGCGGGGTGCTCGTCGTGGAGGGCTCTGTCGACCCGCGCTGGCCGGCGCGGGCGCGGCGGTCCGGACCAGTGGTCAACACGGTCGTGCTCAGCGAGGTGGCGCCGTCGTACGCGCCGCCGGGGACGGCGCTGATCGCGGCGTCGGTGCTCGGCGTGCCCGAGGACGTGCCGTCCGGGGCCGACGGCGAGTCCGCGCCGGTCGGCGAGGTCGGCGCGAGGGTCGGCGGGCGGCCGGACGAGCAGGCGGTGCGGGCCCATCTCGGGCTGCTCTACGGCACCTCGACCGATGACTGGCGGCTGATCGCCCGCTACCCGGTGGCGCGAGCTTTGCCCGCGATGACGAGTCCGCACGTGTTTCAGCGGCCGGTGCGCACCGCGTCCGGCGTCTACGTGTGCGGCGATCACCGGGACACCAGCTCGATCCAGGGCGCGCTGTTCTCCGGCCGGCGGGCCGCCGAGGCGGTGCTGGCGGACCTGGGCATCACCGGCCGTGATGGCGCACGGGGGTCGACTCCGGCGCCCGTCCTGACCCCGCGGACCGACGGCGGGCCCCAGGCCGTGGACGAGGCTGTGGAGGAGACGCCGATCGCCGTGCTGGTGCCGCCGACGACCGGCGTGGATCCGGGTGAGACACCGGCATAGCCGCACGTTCGGGCGAGTCCAGGGCGCCCGTCCGGCAGGCTGAGGATGAACGGCCCGCCCAGCGCTACGATCTGTCCCTGTGTAGCGCGATGTTCACCCGGTGGGGTGGTTCACCTGGATCGCAGTAGAATGTCCCTCGCCAGCGGCCTGTTGGACGCGGCCCCGGACGCGATCGTCGGCGTCCGCGCCGATGGTCGGATAGCACTGGTGAACGCGCAGGCCGAGCGCCTGTTCGGATACCCGCGGGCGCAACTGCTCGGCCAACCCGTCGAGAAACTCATTCCCGAGTCGGCGCGTGCCCTGCACCCGCGGCATCGCCGGTCCTACCTGCGCAATCCGCAGCCGCGGCCGATGGGCGCCGGCATGGAGCTGGCGGGCCGCCGCCGGGACGGCAGCGAGTTCCCGGCGGAGATCTCGCTGTCCGCGCTGGAGACCGAGGACGGTCTGCTGATCTCGGCGGCGATCAGGGACGTGACGGAGCGGCTGGAGGCGCAGGCGGAGCGGGAACGGCTGCGCGCGCAGGCGGAACGCAAGCGGATCGAGGCGCAGCTGCACCAGTCGCAGCGACTGGAGAGCCTCGGGCAGCTCGCCGGCGGGGTCGCACACGACTTCAACAACCTGCTCGGCGTGATCATCAACTACACCGCCTTCGTCGCCGAGGTGGTCGCGAACGCCGCCGAGCAGGACGTTGACGCCTGGGAGCCGGCGCGGCGCGACATCGAACAGGTGCAGCGGGCCGCCGAGCGCGCCACCCAACTCACCCATCAGCTGCTCGCCTTCGGCCGCCGTGAGGTCGTCCAGCCGCGGGTGCTCAACCTCGCCGAGGTCGTCCGCGACATCGAGGCGATGCTGCGGCGCACCCTCGGTGAGCACGTCGAACTGATCGCCCAGCGGGATGCCGACCCGTGGCCGGTCCTCGCCGATGCAGGGCAGATCGAGCAGGTGCTGGTCAACCTGGCCGTGAACGCCCGGGACGCGATGCCGGGCGGCGGCAGGCTGACCATCGAGACGTCGAACATCCTGATCCACGAGGAGTTCGCCACGAAGCGTCCCGGCCTGAGCGCCGGACGGCATGTCAACCTGCGCATCAGCGACAGCGGCTCGGGCATGACCGCGGCGACGCTCAGCCGCGCCTTCGAGCCGTTCTTCACCACGAAGGCCAAGGGGGAGGGTTCCGGCCTGGGGCTCGCGACCGTCTACGGCATCATCACCCAGGCCGGTGGCCACGCCGAGATCTGCTCGGACGTGGGACTGGGAACGACGGTGAGCATCCTGCTGCCGGCGGTCGACAGCGTCGCCGTCACCCCCGAGCCAACCTCCGACGCCCGGGCGCTGACGGGGACCGAGACGATCCTCGTCGTCGAGGACGAACGGGCGATGCGGGAGGTCACCCGACGACTGCTGGCGCGCAACGGGTACCGGGTCCTCGCCGCGGCCGACGGGCACCACGCGAGCGAGCTCGCCAGCGCCCACCCCGGGGAGATCCAGCTGCTGCTCACGGACGTGGTGATGCCGCAGGTCCTCGGCCGGACCGTGGCGGAACGCATCCAGCGACAGCGCCCCGGCATCCGGGTGCTGTACATGTCCGGGTACGCCTATCCGGTGCTCGCGCACAACGGCACCCTGGACCCGGACGTCATTCTGCTGGGCAAGCCGTTCTCGGAGCAGATGCTGCTGACGAAGGTGCGGGAGGTGCTCGACGGTCCGCCGGGGCTCGTCGCCGGGACCTAGCGGACCGGGGGCGGCGAGGGCGGGGACCCAGCGGCCCCGGGGCGATTGAGGGTCAGCGCGGCCGTCCACGCACCGCTGTCAGGATCATGGTGCAGGTGGGCGCCGAGCAGGTCGGCGAGCGGGCGCAGCCGGTCGGCTCGCGCGGCATCCACGGCGGATTCGTGCCGTCCCGGCTGGACGGAAAGTTCCAGGTCGAGCCCGACCGAATCGCAGCGCGCGAACAGGCGGGCCCGCTTGCCGGTCCCCACGGGGTCGCTCGCCATCAGCAGCAGCTGGACGGCGGCCAGCGCCACAGCGATCTCCCCGCCGGTCGGCTCGCCCCGCTCGAAGCACAGGTCGGTGTCGAGATGGTCGACGAGCAGGCCGTCGACCCGCTGGGACAGGCCGGTGGTCAGGGCGCTGCGGGCGTCGTGCCCGAGCCGGAACGGGCTGGGCGGCTGGTGCAGGCTGACGGTGGTGGCGCGCAGCCGGTTCTCGATCGAGCTGACCCGGTCGGCCAGCTCGTCGGGCAGCCGCCGCCGGACGCTGGCCAGGTCGAGCAGGATCGCGGTGAAGTCCTGCATCGGGCCGTCGTGGAGGCGCTCGGCGGACACCCGGTGGCCGCGTTCCTGCAGGGCGACCAGCAGCCGCAACAGGGCGTGGGCCGGGGGCGCCGTCACCACGCTCCGGTTCCGGGCCCGCGGTCCTGGGCTCCGGCCCGGCCGGCCGCGGGGGGCGGCTGGGCCGCCAGGATCCGGCGGACCGCGGCGACGAGGTCGTTGGCGGTGAACGGTTTGGTGACCACCGGCAGGCCGGCGGGCACGGGATCCAGCCCGAGGGCGCCGGTGAGAACGATGCAGCGCTGCGCCGCGCCCGGATCGGCCCGGCGCAGCTCGTCCACCAGGTCGGTGCCGGGGCGGCCGCCGAGGCGCAGGTCGACGAGCACGACGTCGTGGGCGGCGGCATCGAGCCGCAGCGCCTGCTCCACCGAGTCGGCGGTGCTCACCTGGAAGCCCTCCGCGCCGAGGACGCGGGCCAGCAGCGAACGCAGCATCTCGTTGTCGTCCACGACCAGCACCCGCGGCCCGGGCGCGCCCGGTGGG
>NZ_JALKFU020000425.1 GCF_023242965.2 Frankia sp. AgKG'84/4 | reverse complement strand
CGATGACGGCGGCCGCGATGACGGTGGCCGCGATGACGGTGGCCGCGACGACGGTGGCCGCGACGACGGTGGCATCGTCGTCGACATCGTCCCGTCGAGGCGCTCGTCCTCGCCGGACAGCGAGCAGAGTGCGCGGGCCGACCCGCGGCCCGACGACCCGCGGACTGAGCAGGTCCCGACGGGCGATCCACAACGGCGCCCGGCGGAGCACTCCGACCAGCCGGCCGAAGGCGATCGACTCGGCGGCCCTGGCAGCGTCACCGTCGGCAGCCCGCTCGCCGAGGCGGCGACACCCACCGGTCCCACCGCCTACGTCGGCGGGCCCACCGCCCCTCCGGTCACACAGCCGACGCTGGCCGCAACGCCCGCGCCCGCGAGCCAGCCCGCGCCGTTCATCGAAGCCTCGCCAGCTGGTGGAGCCGCCCCGTTCGCCGGCGCTTCCCCGCCCGTCGAGAGCTCGCCGTTCGCCGGCGCCTCCCCGTCCGCCGGCGCCTCCCCGTCCGCCGATTCCGCGCAGGTCCGGCCGGAGCCGCTCGGGTACAGCACGGCGACCTGCACCGGGACCGATGCGACCGGCGCCGGATCCGACGATCGCGACCTGGTGGCCGACGCGCCGGAGCCGGTCTCCGACGAGCGGGATGACCTCGCCAACGACCCCTCGGCGCCTACTGTGCCGCTGCCGCCCCCGCCGCCGGCACCGATGACCCTCGCGGCCACCCAGGTGATCAACGTGCTGGCGAACGCGATGCGCCGGCCGACGTCCGACTACCTGGACATCTTCGGCAAGCTCCAGGTGATCTTCGGTGGCGACGACTGGGACCCGGTGACGCTGGCGCTGCACCTGGTCCACATCATCAGCACCGGCGTGCTCGTCGGCGACGGAGACGAGATCGACAACCTGTCCTGGCGGCTCGACCGCCTCCCCCGGTCGTCGGAGGAATGCGGGTGCCGGTCCTGCCTGGAGCGCCGGGCGGACAGGCTCCGCGACCCGGTGCCCGCCGGGTCGGCGCCGACCCGATCCGGCGGGCACCGGTCAAGCACGACCAGGCCGAACGGATCCCGACCGACCGCGCGGTCGGAGTCGGAACCGTCCGAGGCCCGGCCGGTGGAGATCCCGCGGCCGCCGCTGGAGGCGATCGAGCGGGCGGCCCGAGCGGCCCGCGAGGCGAGGGTGCGTGAACACGCGGCGGCAGGCGGCGCGGCCTGAAGTCGCCCATCCCCGCGACTAACGGCAAATCGGACGGCATCTCACACGGAGCGGCCGGCGGCACCGGCGGCCGGCTCGTCACTACGGAGAAGCCGGACACCGGGGCCGCCAGAGCGACCGGCCGGGCCGAGGACGCCGCGGGAGGTGCCAAGCCGTCACCCTCCGCGTAGGCCGTCAGGTTGCGTTGCCCGTCAGGCGGCCCATCATGAAGCTCCGCCAGCGAGGTCGCGGACATCCCGATGACAGCCCACATCCTGGGCGGCGCGCCGATCGGCACCGAGCCGATCACCGGCGTGCTCGACCCCTGGCAGCGCGTTTACGGGTACGAGGGGCTGCACGTGGCCGATGGCGCGGCCGTCTCCGCGAACCTCGGCGCCAACCCCTCGCTGACGATCACCGCCCAGGCCGAACGGGCGATGGCGTACTGGCCGAACCGGGGCGAGCCGGACCCGCGACTGCCGCTGGGCGCGCCGTACCGCCGGGTCGAGCCCTGCCCGCCGGCCCGTCCGGCGGTGCCGGCGGGAGCGGTCGGCACCTACCGCGTTCCCGCCCCGGCGCCCACCCGCCTCGCGTAGTTCCAGGCAGGTGGGCGGGCACCGGGGTCAAGCGGGCTCAGCGGGGCCGGCTGGGCTCGCCCAGGGAGGTGTCCACCCCGGGCATCTCCTCGAGGCCGTTCGTCGAGGACTTCAGGCGCTCACCGAAGGCTTCGCGGGCGAGGGGGTCGCCGGTGCCCGGCGTGGAGGTGTCACCGATCGGCGCGGGGGTCGCGGTGATCGGCTCCTGGTCGTCCTTCGCCGACAGGTACCGCTTGACCGCGATGGTTCCCGCCGCGCCCGCCCCGAGCAGGACCAGCCCGAGCAGGCCCCGGCGGCGGTGGCGATGCACACGGGCGAGCTTCGTCTCGGCCTTCGCCAGCCGCTTCTCCAGGATGGCCTGGGCCTTGTCCGCCTCGCCGCGGGCCTTGCTCTCCTGCGCGACGGCCCGGCGGGAGCGGTGCCGCTCGGCCCGCAGCTCGGCGGCGGCGTGGGCGCGCTCCGAGGACAGCTCCGCGCGCGAGCGGGCCTTCTCGATCTTCCGTCCGGCCCGGCCGGAGACGGCGACGGCCTTACCGGTCGCCTTGCCGGCCGCCTTGCCCGCCGCGCGCTGCGCCGAAGCCCCGCCGCGGGCGGTGGAACTGGAAGCATCGGAAATCTTGTGGGCCACTGTGGACCCCGCGCCCTTGGTTGCTGAGGCGGCGGTGCCCGCGGTCTCCCCGGCGATGTTCGCCGCCCGGTACGCGACGGTGCCGGCCCGGTCGGCTGCGTGGCGGGCGGCGTCCGAGAGCCCACTGACCGGCGCGGTATCGGTGACCTGCGAAAGACGGTCCTTCAGGTTGGAGCTCATGGCGTCCCTTTCTGGGGCCGATGATCGTGTGGCGGTGGTCGGGCAGTCAAGATCTGTGCAGTGTGCCGTACCCCGGCCGCGGCCTTCTCCAACGCGCGGATGCCCCGCAGGTGTGTCACGCCGACCTGCGTGACATGCCTGAGGTGCGCCGGTGCTGGTCACGCGGCGCCGCGTCGAGGCGGCATCCGGGAACGCCGGTGCCCATCGGCGCATACGATCGGGACCGGCCCGGGTGCCGTCTGACCGGACAACGACCCCAGACCTGGAGAGAAGAGAGACTCATGGCCGAGGAGCTGTACGCGACGTTGCGGACGACTCAGGGGGACATCAAGATCCAATTGTTCCCCAACCACGCCCCCAAGACGGTGCGCAACTTCGTTGAGCTCGCGACCGGTACGCGCGAGTGGCGTAACCCGAACACCGGCGCGACCGAGACGGGGACCTCGCTGTACAGGGGGACGGTCTTCCACCGGGTGATCGAGGGCTTCATGATCCAGGGTGGCGACCCGCTGGGTAACGGAACCGGTGGCCCGGGCTACAAGTTCGCCGACGAGTTCCACCCCGACCTGTCGTTCACCCAGCCCTACCTGCTCGCGATGGCGAACTCCGGGCCCGGGACGAACGGCTCGCAGTTCTTTATCACGGTCGCGCCGACTGCCTGGCTCACCGGCAAGCACACCATCTTCGGCCAGGTCGTCGAGGGCTCGAACGTCGTCGACGCCATCGCCAAGGCGCCGACCGGCCGCAACGACCGACCGCAGACCGACGTCGTGATCCAGGAGATCGACATCGAGCCGAAGTCGGCCTGACGGCCGATGGACCTGACCCCGGAGGTGAGGACATGACCGCGTCACCACCGGGGGCGCCTGGTTCGGCCGGCGAGCCGGACCAGGCGGGCACAGGTTGGCGGCCCGACGTCGGCCCGCCGCCGGGCCAGCCGGGCTGGGTTCCGCCGCCATCCGGCGGCCTGCCCCCGCCGTCCAGCGGCGGACCAGGTTCCTTCGGGGGGCCGGGGCTGTCCGGAGGAGCAGGGCTGTCCGGAGGAGCAGGGCTGTCCGGAGGGGCAGGGCTGTCCGGAGGAGCAGGGCTGTCCGGAGGAGCAGGGCAGTCCGGAGGCAGCCCGGGCGCCCCGGCGATCCCACACTGCTACCGGCATCCCGACCGGGAGACCTACGTCTCCTGCCAGCGCTGCGGCCGGTCCATCTGCCCGGACTGTATGAGGCCGGCATCGGTCGGCTTCCAGTGTCCGGAGGAGGGTTCGGCGGGCGGCTCGGGGCGCTCGCCCCGCGAGGCCCGCACGGCGCTTGGCGGCCGGGTCCGGACAGCCCAACAGGCCCTGGTCACCCAGCTGCTCATCGCGGCCTGCGTCGTCTCCTACGTGCTGCAGGGCGCGCCGGGGCTCACTGGCGGTAGTGGCAGTAACAAGTTCACCGACGACTACGCGATGATCGGCTATCGCATCGCGGAGAACGACCAGTACTACCGGTTGGTGACCGCTGCGTTCCTGCACGCCGGCGTGCTGCACATCCTGTTCAACATGTACGCGCTGTACCTTCTCGGTTACCAGCTTGAGGCGATGCTGGGCCGGGCCCGCTACCTTGGCCTGTTCGTGGCGGGTGCGGTGGGCGGCAATACGCTGAGCTATCTGCTCGGTGGGCTGACGACGGCCTCGGTCGGTGCGTCCACGGCGATCTTCGCCTTCTTCGCCGCCTACTACGTCATCGCCCGGCGGCTACGGGTCGACTCCCGGCAGATTCTCATCGTGCTCGGCATCAACCTGGCCATCACGTTCTCGTTCAGCAGCATCGACAAGTGGGGCCATATCGGCGGCCTCGCGGTCGGCGCGCTGGTCGGGCTCATCTACGCCTATGTCCCGCGGCGGTTCGCCCTGGCCCAGGCCGGCGGCGTCGTCGGGATCATCGTGCTGCTGTTCGTCGCCGCCGCCGCGAAGTCCGCCGCGCTGGTCTGACCGGGCGGGCGTCCGTCGCGGCGGACGCCGCTGGTGACGTCCTGTAACGTCCGCCCGCCGCCCGCCGCC
>NZ_JALKFU020000424.1 GCF_023242965.2 Frankia sp. AgKG'84/4 | reverse complement strand
GGCGGGTGCCGCCGCCGCGAGGTCGTCCGCCGGGGTGTCCCCGAGGAGGGACTCCTCGGTGGGGTCGGCGGACGCGGAGCCGGCCGGCTCGCCGGCGGCGGTCTCGTCTGGCTCGGCGCCGGCGTCCGTGCTCGCCACCTCGTCGTTCTCGAACGCCGCGAGGAGATCGAGACGTGCGAGGGCCTCCCCCTGCTCGGACGAGGCGTTCTCGGGCGACTGGGACACGCGGGCGATCCTTCTCTCGTTGACGCTTCTGCTGCTGGGACTCCGCGAAGCGGGTGCTGCGCGGGCCTGGTACGGGCGGCCGCCGAACGGCTGGCGGCCCGGCGGCGAAGGCCGCCAGCCCGTCTTGCCCCACCTCGGCCGCAACGGCCGGTGGGGCCGTCAGCCGAAGACCGCGAGTACCGCCTTGGTCAACCCGAAGTCGAGACTGGCCACGAAGGCCGTCACCACGGTGACGAAGACGAGCACGACCAGCACATATGTGATCAGCTCGCTCCGCCCCGGATAGACGACCTTCCGAAGCTCCGCCATGACCTCGCGGATGAACTGCAGAGGCCGATACCGACGCCGGGCGGCGGCACGCGTGGCCCCCCTGGGACGCGGTGCCGCGTCACGGGTATCGGTTGCCACTCAGTTCCACCCACTCCGTCGCCGAACCAGCCAACTGTCGAACAGCGCAGGGGCGACAGGACTCGAACCTGCAACCGCCGGTTTTGGAGACCGGTGCTCTACCAATTGAGCCACGCCCCTTGAGCACTCCCTGATCCCCACCACCGAGACCAACCCTGACGGCACGCACTCACACAGTAGCGCAGAGTCCCCGCTGCCGAGCCGGTCACCGGAATGGGTACCCGGGCGGAACGAGCATACCCCTTCATCGGCCGGTGCCCGCACGAGCCGATCGCGCCGACGTCGACTCAGCCGCCCGGCCGGCCGCCGACCCGCCCGGGACGAACCACCGCGGGCACGTCCGGCGTACCGCCGGGAGCGGGTCCCCGTACTCGCCGGACGCCGGCCGGCCAACCCTGGCGCGCCGGCCAGCCGGGGCGGTGAGCGACCAGGCCATGGGACCCGTCCGCGAAGTCCGCATGGACACCTGATCCCGGCCGTGTGCGGCGTCACGCACCCTTAACATCCGTGGCAGCATGGGCGACATGAGCAGGATCTCTCGCCGCATCGGCGGCATCGCTCCATCCGCCACGCTGGCCGTCGACGCCACCGCGAAGGCGATGCGCGCCGCGGGTCAGGACGTCGTCGGCTTCGGCGCAGGGGAGCCGGACTTCCCGACTCCCGAGCACATCGTCCTCGCCGCCGAGAAGGCGTGCCACGATCCGCGCATGCACCGGTACACCCCGGCCAGCGGCCTTCCCGAGCTGCGGGAAGCCGTCGCGGAGAAGACCGCCCGGGACTCCGGCGTGACCGTGCCCGCGAGCCAGGTCCTGATCACCAACGGCGGCAAGCAGGCCGTTTACGAGGCGTTCGCGACCCTGCTCGACCCGGGCGACGAGGTGCTGCTGCCCGCGCCGTACTGGACGACCTACCCCGAGTCGATCCGGCTCGCCGGCGGTGTCCCGGTCGACGTGGTGACCGGACCCGAGGCCGGTTACAAGGTGACCGTCTCCCAGCTCGAGGCGGCGCGCACCGAGCGCACGAAGGTGCTGCTGTTCTGCTCGCCGTCGAATCCGACCGGTGCGGTGCACTCGCCGGAGGAGGTCCGCGAGATCGGCCGCTGGGCCGAGCGCGCGGGCATCTGGGTGGTCGCGGACGAGATCTACGAGCACCTCGTCTACGGCGACGCCCGGTTCTCCTCGATTCTCGTCGAGGTGCCCGAGCTGGCCGACCGCTGCGTGATCGTGAACGGGGTCGCGAAGACCTATGCGATGACCGGTTGGCGCGTCGGCTGGCTGATCGGCCCGAAGGACGTCGTGAGCGCCGCAGCCAACCTGCAGTCCCACGCGACGTCGAACGTCTCCAACGTCGCCCAGGCCGCCGCGCTCGCCGCGGTCACCGGCCCGCTCGACGCCGTCGCGGAGATGCGCGCCGCGTTCGACCGGCGCCGGCAGACGATGCACCGCATGCTCGGCGAGACCAAGGGTGTGGAGTGCCCCCTGCCGGAGGGCGCGTTCTACTGCTACCCGTCGCTCGGCGGGGCGATCGGGCGCGAGCTGCGCGGGCGCACGCCGACCACCAGCGCTGAGCTGTGCCAGCTCATCCTGGAGGAGGTCGGCGTCGCCATCGTCCCCGGCGAGGCGTTCGGGACCCCCGGTTTCGCCCGGCTGTCGTACGCGTTGAGCGACGACGACCTCGTCAAGGGCGTGAGTCGCATCTCCGACCTGCTCGCCGAGGCCCGCTAGTCCTACCGGCGCCCGGGCCGCCCGGCCCGAGCCGGGCGGCCCAGCCGGCACGGTGGCCTGGGCGGTCTAGCCCAGCCGCACGGTGGCCCGGGCAGCCATCAGCACCTTCTCGCCGCCGCACCGGGTGGTGAGGTTCACCACCACCCGGTTGCCGTCGAGCTTCTTCTCGACCACGCCGCGCACGGACACCGTCGCGCCCTCGTCGTCGTCCGGCACCACGACCGGCGACGAGAACTTCACCCCGAACTCCTCGACGGCGCCAGGGTCGCCGATCCAGTCGGTCACGAGCCGGGCAGCCGTCGCCATCGTCAGCATCCCGTGCGCGATCACCCCGGGCAGACCGGCGTCGGTGGCGACCCGCTCGTTCCAGTGGATGGGGTTGAAGTCCCCCGAAGCCCCGGCGTAACGGATGAGATCGGCCCTGCGCAGCGGGAAGAGCCGCTCGGGCAGTTCGGTTCCGACCTCGACGCAGTCGTAGCCGACCGTCGCCGTCATCGGGTGCCCTCTCCGGCCGGGATGTCGCGCGGCGCCGCTGTTCCCCGGGAGACCAGGGTGCAGGTGCCGACCGCGACCTCCTCGCCACTGGTGGTCTCGTACTGGTAGGTCGTGACCAGCACCTCGTTGCGGCCGGCGGTCCGAATGCCGGTCAGGGTGGAGGTCGTGACCAGCTCGTCGCCGGCGACCACCGGGCGGCGCAGGGTGAACCGCTGCTCGCCGTGGACGATCAGCGCGTAGTCCAGGCCGAGTGCCGGGTCGTCGGTCGGCAGCCCGAGCGCCCCCGGGGTCGCGGTCGCCAGGAACGTCGGCGGCGCGACGAGGTCGGCATAGCCCGCTGCTCTGGCTGCCTCGACGTCGTGGTGAAGCGGATTGTCGTCCCCGACCGCGCGGGCGAACTGTCGGATGTGCTCACGGCCGACCTGGAAGGGGACGGGGGAGACGAAACGTCGCCCCACGAAGTCCTGGTTTAGCGGCATCACGGTTCCGTTCCTGGCATCACGGGGATCCTGGCATCACGGGGGTCCTGGCACGCTGTTCGGGCCGTCATGTCTCATCACATCACGGCTGCCCCGCGCCGGATCGAGGTCGCTGGCGGCGGTGTGTCTCGGCACGGTGTGTCCAGGCACGGCACGCAGGAAAGCCGGCCAGGCATGATGCCTGGCCGGCTTCAACGATCTGGGCCAACGGATTACGCCGGCCGGACCCGCGGGTGGTCAGCGGGTCTCGCGGTGCTCCGTGTGCTTCCCGCAGTTCGGGCAGAACTTCTTCAGCTCAAGACGGTCCGGGTCGTTGCGACGGTTCTTGCGCGTGATGTAGTTCCGGTGCTTGCACACCTGGCACGCCATCGTGATCTTCGGGCGAACGTCAGTGGCGGCCACGGCGCGAGCCTCTTCCTGGGTCGGATGCTGAACGTAACGGACGACGCGGTCAGCCCGCGGGCCCTTCGTGGGACACGGCGCGCCGCGCCCCGATAGTAGCGGTGGCCGGACTTGAACCGGCGACACAGCGATTATGAGCCGCTTGCTCTACCAGGCTGAGCTACACCGCCAGGGTTGGTCACCCGGACGACGGGTGACCCGACCACCTTACCCGAGAGAACCGGCAAAACCGCTCATCCCGGACACGAACCTGCCCGAGGACGGGAACGTGGAGCCCCTTTACGGAATCGAACCGTAGACCTTCTCCTTACCATGGAGACGCTCTGCCGACTGAGCTAAAGGGGCGCGAGGTCGCGGAACTCAGATTACACGACGCTGAGCCGAGTTGGGGCGCCACCCCCCGCCACTTCGCCCCGACCGTGCGGGCGCGCCTCGCCGGCCGCCCGACTCCGGCCAGCCGGACCCGGGCCTCCGGTACATCCGTCTTCGGCCGCTTCGCCCGGTGGCGCGCCGGCACGCCCGACCCGTCGCCCGTTCCATCCGGAAGATGGCGAGTTCGACAAGGGAAACAACTGTCCGTAGCGAGCAACTTGGACTCCCTCAACTTTGATAGCTGTAAGTAATTCCTTCAATGCTTAGCGTGTAGCGCACCGTTGGAGCGCTCCAGCCGGACGCGACCAACCGGTTCCCGAGCCTCCCGAGCGCCGCCTCCCGAGCATCGAGGGTTGCCCATGCGTCACACGCAGCGTCCTGGCCGGTCTCCGCTCATCCGGACCGACCCGCCCGACCGCGCCCCCGTTCCCGATCAGCTCGCCGGGGCCGGGCGGCGGGCCGATCAGGCGCTGGGCGCGCGGCCCGTCCGGGCGCCGTCGCCCGCCACCGCCACCTCGGCCGCGGCG
>NZ_JALKFU020000423.1 GCF_023242965.2 Frankia sp. AgKG'84/4 | reverse complement strand
GAACGGGACCGGGCGCCACGCCGGGCGCGGCGGCGGCCTGGGTGGGCACGGCGGCGAGCGTGGGCACGACCGTGGTGTCCGCATGCGCGTACACGATCAGGTTGCTCAGGTAGTGGTGGGTCTTGTAGTCAAACGCGCCACCACACGTGATCAGGCGGAGCTCGGGCCGGTTCACCGGGCCGTAGACGCGCTGCGTGGGGAAGGTTGCCTTCGTCACCTGCTCCGACCGATCGACGATGAAGGCCTGCGAGGTGCCCGACGCCCCGGCGACCTCGACGCGGTCGCCGGGGACGAGCAGCCCCAGCCGGTAGAAGACCGCCGGGCCGGTGGTGGAGTCGTAGTGTCCGACGAGGACGGCCGGCCCGATCCCGCCGGGCGCCGGGCCCCGGTCGAACCAGCCCACGTCCCCCCACCGCGTCGGGACCTCGATGGAACCGTCCGGGGCCAGGCCGAGGTGCGTGACCGGCGCGTCGACACCCAGGCGGGTGATGCGCAGCCGGTTCGGATCGCTGATGACGACGGCCGGCCGCTGGAGCACCGGCGGCGCCGCGCCGCCCCGTCGGCCCGGCTGTGTGCCCGGCGGCGGATCACGAAGAGGTCGACCACGGCCACGGCGGCCAGCAACGCGAGGAACGCGGCGGCACCCGGATGACCGCTCGCCGCGGACAGGCCGGCCGTGACCCCGCAGAAGGCCAGGCCGAACACGGCGAGCACGCCGCGCAGCGCGAGGGCACTGCGTGCCGGCGGCCATCCGCCTGACCCGCCGGACGAGCGGAACGGGTGCCGCCAGCTCCGGCGCGGGAGGTCTCCTCGCTCGCGCTGGCGCGGCAGGGAGCTGGTCACGGTCCTCGGCATGCCCTTTCCGCGGCGGCGCGAACCGGCCGTGCGGGGCCGGTCCCGGCGTGGCTGGCCGCCTGACCCGCCCTCCGGTGGCCGTGCCCGGTGCAGACGCCGGCTCGTCCGCTCGGCCGGACCGGGCCTGAGAGGATGTCAGGGTGACAGCCCCGAGCGAACCCGGCATCCCACCCGGACCGGCCGGCGGACCAGTGGTGGGGGCGTCCGCGTTCGCGGCAGCGGCCCCAGCCGGGCCGGCGGTGCTCGGCCAGACGCGGCTGCCGCGCCAGCAGGCCCCGATGAGCGACGAGGCCCAGGCGGAGCGTGACATCCGTCGGGACGCCACGTCCGTCGCCGACCTGCTCGGCCTCACGGTGGGCGCCGAGGACCGCCGCGGCGCGTTCGTCGCGGCACCGCATCTGCTCAACTCCCGCGGGACCCTGTGGGGCGGTTGCGGCCTCGCGGCGGCCATCGCCTTCACGCAGGCCCGCGGCGCCCGGGAGTGCGTGTGGGCGCAGGCCCAGTTCGTCGGCCCCGTCCTCGCCGGCGCGACCGTGCGGCTGTGTGCGGACGCGGACGGTGGGCTGACCCAGGGCGCGGTCCGGGCGACGGTGGACGGGCGGACGGTGTTCCGGGCGGGGGGGACGTTCGGCCGGGCGACCGGGTCCGTGACCCGGTTCGCACCGTCCGGCTCCTGGGCGCCCGATCCGCTCGACTGCCCGCCGCGGGAGTATCCGGACTGGTTGACCTTCCCGCGCGACGGGGTGCTCTCCCTGGTCGAGCAGCGGTGGGCTCGGCCGCCCCGCACCGTGCTCGACGGGACGCCGGGCACTGGCCGCAGCGCCCTGTGGCTGCGCCTGGTGCCGCCGCTGCCGCTGACCGGCGCCGCACTCGCGTTGCTCGCCGATTTCACTCCGGTCGGCCTCATCGAGGCCATCGGGGACATGTCGATGGGCACCAGCCTGGACAACCAGCTGCGTGTCCTCGCCGTGCCGGCCGGGGAGTGGATCCTGCTGGACGTGCGGGTGGAGGCCATCGTCCGCAACGTCGCCCAGTTGCGCGCGCGGATGTACGACGCCTCGGGTGCGCTGGTCGCCACCGCCGGCCAGGCGGCTCTGGTCCACCGGGTGCGACCGCCGGGCGGTGGCGCGCCCGGTATGCGATGACCTGCGGTTTTACGCGGTCGGTCGGTCAGTGGATTGAAACCGCTGTAAGCGGGTAACTGCTCCAGATCCAGCCGTCGTGCTCCGGCTGCCCCGTCGTCGCCGCACCGCTCTTCATGACAAGGTAAGAGTGGTGGACTGACAGTCGGGTGCCGAATTCGCCCGCCGATGGATGACGGCTGTGCGTCCGGCGGCACCTCGATGTGCTTCTCGAAATATCGATGTGTGCGCGTTGACGCTGTCGGGAATCCGGTTATCCGCCGTGTGGCCAGGGGCCGCGAGGTCGGATGCGTCCGTGCTCGTTACTGTTGGTCCGTGCTCGTTTTGGTGGCTGAGGGTCGGCTTGGACCGTGCACTTCGGATCTCATTGCCGTTCGTGATATCAACCCGCCGGCAAGCCGAATGCCGTCACAACCTGCAACGTCGTCGTTGCTTATTGACTGACGCGCCAAGCCCCTAACACGTGCCCTGGAATCCCCCGCTAGAGTTAGCCCTCACCCCGAGGTCAATCGCCCGATGCCCAGGCCGGGTCGCCAATGCGCCGGCCCTCGCGTTGTCGTGTGTGGCCCTCCCGGGGGCAAGTCCCGTGAACTCGAACCACTCACCCCCGCACATGAGGCGCCCACCTGACGGGTGCCGGACGAGAGGACCGGATGCTCCAGAATTGGCCCATCCGCTCGAAGCTCGTGGTGATTCTCGTCGTCCCCCTGGCCGCCTTGGCGGTGCTGAGCGTGATACAGGTGCGGGGGAACGTCGACAACGTACGGGCCGCGAACCGAATCAAGTCACTCGCCAGCTTCTCGATCAAAGCAAACGACCTGGTAGCGGCGTTGCAGACCGAGCGGTTCGCCACGAACTCCTATGTCGGCTCGAACTATCTGGACGCCACCCGGGGACAACTGGCCGTCGACGCGCGCGTCCCGGTCGACCAGGCGCTGGCGACCTATCGTGCGGGTGAGACAGTCCTGCCCTCGAGCGCTCGGGACCCGCTGGCGACGACGCTGGCGGCGATCTCGACCCGGCTGGACAAGCTGCCGGCGCAACGCCGGGCGATCGATGCCCGCGAGGCGCGGGTAGACCAGAACAACACCTACTACAACGACTTGGTCGACGACCTCCTGTCGCTCAACGGCCGGGTCGCGCTCGGCAGCCACAGCGCGGCCCTGGTCAATGGGGCGGCCACGCTCGCCGCCATCTCGCAGGCCAAGGAAGAAGCCGCCCAGCAGCGCGGCGCCGTCGCCCGAGTGATCATTCTGGGGCAGCAGGACCCGCTGACGCTGCATCAGATCGAGAGCTCGGCCGGTGCCGAGGACGCATGGCTGACACAGTTCCGCACCACCGCGACCACGGACGAACAGGCGTACTACAACGCCACAGTAGGCCGTACACTGTCGGCCGCGACGGCAATTCGTGACACGACGGTGAACGCTGTGGTGTCCAACCAACCCGTGACGACCACCCAGCAGGCCTGGCTCCAGGTCGTCGGGGTTAAGATCGACGCGCTGCACGAGGTTGAACTCCGGATCGCCAACGATTTGGGTGCGACCAGCTCGGACATCTCTAGTTCAGCTACCCGTGACGCGCTGTTCGGCGGCATTGGTGTGACGTTGGTCCTAATTCTGTCGATCACCATTTCGCTACTCGTCGCGAGTCCGATGATCCGGCATCTGCGGAGACTGCGGCAGGGTGCGCTCGAAGTCGCCACCGACCGGCTTCCCGGCGTTGTCGAGCGGCTTCACCGCGGCGAGCAGGTCGACATGTCCGCCGAGATATTCCCCGTAGATGTAAAGAGCACGGACGAGATCGGCCAGCTCGCTGATGCGTTCTCCACGGTGCATGCGGTGGCCGTGCGCACCGCCGTGGAACAGGCCGCCATGCGCAAGAGCATCGGCGACACGTTCCTCAACCTCGCCCGTCGCAGCCAGGCACTCATTCACCGCCAGCTGAAGATCATTGACGGGCTGGAGCGCAAGGAGACCGACCCGGACGAGCTCGAGGAGCTGTTCCGCCTCGACCACCTCGCCACCCGCATGCGCCGCCACGCGGAGGACCTCATCGTCCTCTCGGGCTCCAAGCCCGCGCGAGGCTGGCGCCGCCCGGTCGAGATCAAGGACGTCGTGCGCGGCGCCGTCGCCGAGGTCGAGGACTACACACGGGTCAAGGTCATGCCCATCGACGGCGGGGCCATCAGTGGCCACGCGGTCGGTGACGTCATCCACATGCTCGCCGAGCTCATCGAGAACGCCACCTCCTTCTCGCCGCCCCACACACCGGTGCAGGTCAACGGGCACGAGGTCTCCAACGGCTTCGTCATCGAGGTCGAGGACCGCGGCCTGGGCATGAGCGCGCAGGAGTTCGCGGCCATCAACGAACGGCTGTCCGACCCGCCGCCGTTCGACCTGTCAACCAGCGAGCGGCTCGGGTTGTTCGTCGTCGGTCGTCTCGCCATCCGCCACGCGGTCTCGGTGAAACTGCGCCCCTCGCCGTACGGCGGCACGATGGCCATCGTGCTGGTGCCCTCCGGCCTGCTGCGCCGGCCGGACGAGGACGGCGACGCGCGCCCGAACGGTGACGGCGCGACGGTCCGCTCCCTGCCCGCGCCCGCCGTGCCCGCGCTCGACGGCCCGCCCTTCGACGAGGA
>NZ_JALKFU020000422.1 GCF_023242965.2 Frankia sp. AgKG'84/4 | reverse complement strand
GGCCGGGTCGGGGCCGGGCTGCCGGGGCCCGACTGCGGCCAGGCTGGTCACGCAGGTCCCGGGTGGGCCGGTCGCGGGCGGGGGAGTCGGCGCGCGCAGGGTCGGACGCCCGCCGTCATGATCGATGCGCTGTGCCACCGGCGCGGGCGCGGAGGCGGCTGAGCACCCGAATCGTTTCCAGGTCTTAACACAACGTGTTGCCAGAAGTGGGTCGCCATCGTCGGAGGTGACGGCTACCGTGAGACCCCTAGCGTCTCAAGCCGTGGTCCGGCGTGGTGTCGGACCTCTCGGGAGGCCCCTCGGTGCGGCAAGCGCGACTACACCAGGAGGCCGGAGCCCGGTCCCTGAAGGGGTCGGTCCCGGACTACCTCCGAGTAAGCGGGTGGGCGTGTGCCACGAACGCATGTCGTCGACACAAGCGTGCTGCTTTCTGATCCGGGCGCGCTGCTGCGGTTCGCGGAGCACAATGTTGTGCTCCCCCTCGTCGTCATAGGGGAGCTGGAGGGCAAGAGGAACCATCCGGAGCTTGGCTGGTTCGCCCGGGAGGCCCTGCGCCTCCTGGACGACCTGCGCATCCGACACGGCCGACTCGACCAGCCGATCGAACTGGCTGACGGGGGAACGCTTCGGGTGGAACTCAACCACACCGACTCGACGGTGCTTCCACCGGGGTTCCGGGTGGACTCCAACGACTCGCGGATCCTGTCCGTCGCGATGAACCTCGCCCAGGAGGGCGCCGAGGTCGTGCTGGTCACCAAGGACCTTCCGCTGCGGGTGAAGGCGTCGGTCCTCGGCCTGCCGGCGGAGGAGTACCAGGCCCTCTCCCCGGTCGACACCGGCTTCTCCGGGATGGCGGAGGTGACCGTCGCCCAGGAGGACCTCGACCGCCTCTACTCCAAGGAGTACACGGAGATCCCCGAGGCGGCCGGCTTGCCCTGCCACACCGGTCTGGTGCTCACCGCCTCCGGCGGCAGCGCCTCCGCGCTCGGCCGGGTCACCGCGGACAAGCAGGTCCGCCTGGTCCGGGGCGACCGGGACGCCTTCGGCCTGCACGGGCGTTCCGCCGAGCAGCGGGTGGCACTCGACCTGCTGCTCGACCCGGACGTGGGGATCGTCTCGCTCGGCGGCCGGGCCGGCACCGGTAAGTCGGCGCTCGCCCTCTGCGCGGGCCTGGAGGCGGTGATGGAGCGCCGGGCCCATCGCAAGGTCGTCGTCTTCCGCCCGCTCTACGCCGTCGGCGGGCAGGAGCTGGGGTACCTGCCGGGCAGCGAGAACGAGAAGATGGCGCCCTGGGCGCAGGCCGTGTTCGACACCCTCGGCGCGCTGGTCTCCCCGGAGGTCATCGAGGAGATCGTCGACCGCGGGATGCTGGAGGTCCTACCGCTGACCCACATCCGCGGCCGGTCGCTGCACGACGCGTTCGTGATCGTCGACGAGGCGCAGTCGCTGGAGCGCGGCGTTCTGCTCACGGTGCTGTCCCGGCTCGGGCAGGGGTCGCGGGTGGTGCTCACCCACGACGTGGCGCAGCGCGACAACCTGCGGGTCGGCCGACACGACGGAGTCGCGTCCGTCATCGAGACGCTCAAGGGCCACCCGCTGTTCGCCCACGTCACCCTGACCCGCTCGGAGCGCTCGCCGATCGCGGCTCTGGTCACCACGATGCTGGAGGACCTCGTTCTGTAAGACCTCGCGGGAACGTCGGGGCTGGGCGGGTGGTTGTCAGAGGAGACACTCACCGGAGGTGCACGACATGTTCCTCGGTCGCCACAAGGCCACCCTGCCTACCCCCGACCAGGCCCTCGCCGGCCGGGATCGCCCGGTGTTCCAGGGCGACTCCCGGCACACGGTCCTCGGGACCTCGTTCACCGGCCCGTTCCCCGCGGGGCTGGAGACGGCCGTGTTCGGCCTGGGCTGCTTCTGGGGCGCCGAGCGCGCGTTCTGGCAGGTGCCCGGCGTCCACACGACGGCGGTCGGCTACGCGGGTGGCTCGACCCCGAATCCGACGTATGAGGAGACGTGCTCGGGCCTGACCGGGCACACCGAGGCCGTCCTGGTCGTCTTCGACCCGGCGAAGGTCTCCTACGAGCGGCTCCTGCAGGTCTTCTGGGAGGGGCACGACCCGACCCAGGGGATGCGCCAGGGCAACGATGTGGGCACCCAGTACCGCTCGGCGATCTACACCACCACCGAGGCGCAGGCGAAGGCCGCGGCCGCGAGCCGCGACGCGTTCACCGGCGTCCTGGCCGCCGGCGGCTTCGGCCCGATCACCACCGAGATCGCCCCGGCGGGCCCGTTCTACCTCGCCGAGGAGTACCACCAGCAGTACCTCTCCGACGCCAAGAACCCGCACGGCTACTGCGGCCTCGGCGGCACGGGCCTGTCCTGCCCGGTGGGCATCGCGACCGCGGAGTCCTGACCGCCAGCCGCTGCCGACGCGACCCGGACGCGGCCGGCCCCGGCCAGTATCGGCACACCCCGGAGCAGTGCGCCGCGGTGCACTGCTCCGGGCACGGAGCTGATCGGGTGCGCCGGGGAGGTCACGGCGGTGTCCACCGGATCAGGGGGTGGGCGGGGTGAGTGTGCCGTCGATGGTGCGGACGTCGCGGCCGACGGGGACCTTGGCGATGCTGTCGACGACCGCGCTCGGCCGGTAGGGGAAGCGTTCGATGTCCTCGCGGGTCGTGATGCCCGACAGGACGAGGACGGTGTCCATGCCGGCCTCCAGGCCGGCCACGACGTCGGTGTCCATCCGGTCGCCGATGACCACCGTCGTCTCGCTGTGCGCCGAGAGGGTGTTCAGGGCGCTGCGCATCATCAGCGGGTTCGGCTTACCGACGAAGTACGGGGTCACGCCCGTCGCCTTGGTGATCATCGCGGCGACGGCGCCGGTGGCCGGGAGCAGGCCCTCGACGGACGGCCCGGTCGGGTCGGGATTCGTCGCGATGAAGCGGGCGCCGCCGCGCACCAGCCGAATCGCCCGGGTGATCGCCTCGAAGCTGTAGGTCCGGGTTTCGCCGAGAACGACATAGTCCGGCGTCCGGTCGCTGAGAACATAGCCGACGTCATGCAGCGCGGTGGTCAGCCCCGCTTCGCCGACCACATACGCCGACCCGCCGGGCCGCTGCGTCTGCAGGAACAACGCGGTGGCCAGCGCGGAGGTCCAGATGCGTTCCGCCGGAATCCGCAGCCCAGCCCGGGCCAGCCGCGCCGAGAGGTCCCGGGCGGTGTAGATCGAGTTGTTCGTCAGTACGAGAAAGCCCAGGCCCGCCGCGGTGAGGCCGGCGATGAAAGCGTCGGCACCCGCGATGGGATGTTCCTCGTGGACGAGAACGCCGTCCATGTCAATGAGATAGTTCTCGATCGTCCGTTCCGACATGGCCCCAGATTCTGCCCGCCCGGCGCGGGGTCGGCGGACCCTGGTGGCCACTGGGACCGGTCTCTCACCCCGGGCCCGTCGTCACCACTCCTTGTCTCACAGCACGACGACGCCCGCGGCCTGCTGTCCGGCCGGCATCGTCAGGCAGAGCGCGGGCACCACCAGCCACATCCGCAGCCGCTCGTCGCGGGCGTACCGATGGGCGTGTTCGGGGGCCCGGAAGGGCCCGACGACCCCGCGGACCCGCTCGCCCTGACCGCCGAGCACGACCAGCGACCAGGCCGCGGCCGTGCCGCTGTCCATCTCCTCCGGTAGCGCGGGTGACTCCCACCAGACCGGCGCAGCTTCGATCATGTTCCGCCCCCAGACAGGTCCGTTCCGCGCGCCTCGCACCGCGCCCTCCCACCTGCGCTACGCACCGGACCCGCCGGTGCGGCCCGGCCGGAAAGTGTGACGAACCCCGGCGGGTGGTGCGCCGCGGCGCACCCTCGCGCCCGGGCGGTAGCCCGCCGGGGGGCCGGAGCAGGGCGACGAGGACAACGTCGGGGGCGACCCGCGCGTCTGGTAGGGCGGATTACTTCGCAGACAGGTGGGGGACTTGTGCGTCGGCGTCGTAAGGACCACCGGAGCTGGGATCAACTGTCCGGCGAGGAACGGCGCCGAGGCCTCGCGATCCTCGGCGGCGCCGGGATCATCGCGGTCGTCGCCGTGTACCTGCTGGTCGGCAGCGGCACGGGCACGCAGGCCGAGGCAGGCGCGCCGCCGCCGCCGACCGTCGACACGAGCGCCCAGCTGATCACCTGGTATTCGGGCACGGCGCAGCTTCGCAGCCAGGTCGTCACGGCGGTGGGCGCGGTGCGGGCGGACATCCAGGCGGTGGACGGCACGGCGCTGCGGCCGGCCTGTGTCCAGCTCGGCCAGCTCGTCGACCAGATCGCGCCGCTCGGCCAGCCGCCGGCCGCCTCGGCCGCCCAGTCCTGGAACGCCGGTGCCAGCGCCTACGGCCAGGCCGTGACCACCTGCGGGAACCTCTTCGACGGCACCGCGGAGCAACCCGCCGTCCTGCTCACGCGAACTACCGACGCGCTGAACACCGCCGACGGGCACTGGGCGCGACTCGCCGCGCGGATCGGCGCACCAGCTCAGATCGTTCCGTCCCGGTAGCGGGCGTCGGCCCGGTCGCGACGACGGGTGGCCACTGCGGTGGGGCCCCGCCCGGGTATCGCCGCTGGCCGCGGCAGGGGTCCCGGGCCAGCGCCGGCCCGGTG
>NZ_JALKFU020000421.1 GCF_023242965.2 Frankia sp. AgKG'84/4 | reverse complement strand
GTCGTAGCGGCACTGTTCGTCGTAGCGGCACTGTTCGTCGTAGCGGCACTGTTCGTCGTAGCGGCACTGTTCGTCGTAGCGGCACTGTTCGTCGTTTCGTCGAACTTCGTGCGGCCCGGCGGAGAGTTCGGCGAGTGTCACCGCGCTGATGGCGACCTCGTCTGGAAGCTCAGCTGGATCGATCCAGCGCCCTTCGGAGATCCCACGAGGCCACGCACGGGCGTTGCCGAGGCGCGCCGAAGCCCGGTCTGGTCGGAGGGGTGCTCCGACCAGACCGGTGGCGGCTCTCGGTGACTCGCGTGGGTCAGACGTTGAAGCCGAGGGCGCGCAGCTGCTCGCGGCCGTCGTCGGTGATCTTGTCGGGGCCCCACGGGGGCATCCAGACCCAGTTGATCGTGACGCCGGCGACCAGGCCGTCGGGGCCGTCGACCAGCGCCGAGCGGGTCTGGTCCTCGATGACGTCGGTGAGCGGGCAGGCCGCGGACGTCAGCGTCATGTCGAGGGTGACCGTGTTGTCGTCGGCGACGTGGATGCCGTAGACGAGGCCGAGGTCGACGACGTTGATGCCGAGCTCGGGGTCGACGACGTCGCGCATCGCCTCCTCGATGTCGTCGAACGCGGCGAGCTCGAGGCCGGCCGCGCGCTCGGCGACGGTGGCATGCGGCTCACCGGCGGCGTCGTCGGTGGTGTCGGCCGCCTCCGGGCGGGTGTCGGTGTCCGTGGCCGCGTCGGTCATGGCTTCTCCTGCTCGGGTACGTCGAGGGCGGCGGGCGGCGCTGCCGCCGGGGTCGCCGCCGCGGTGGCCGCGGGATCCACGGCCTTGGCGGTCGCGTCCTTCCAGGCCATCCAGGACAGCAGGGCACATTTCACCCTGGCCGGGTACTTCGAGACCCCGGCGAACGCCACGGCGTCCTCCAGGCGGTCCTCGTCGCCCTCGGCGGTGCCCCGTGACTGCATCAGCGCCAGGAACTCCCGTTCGAGCTCCAGCGCCTCGTCGATCTTCTTGCCGATGACCAGGTCGCTCATGACGCTCGCCGAGGCCTGGCTGATCGAACAGCCCTCGCTCTCGTACGAGACGTCCTCGACGACCCCGTCCACGACCTTGACCCGCAGGGTGACCTCGTCACCGCAGGTCGGGTTGACGTGGTGCACCTCGGCGTCGAACGGGTCGCGCAGGCCGCGGTGCAGCGGGTTGCGATAGTGATCCAGGATGATCTCCTGGTACATGGAATCGAGCTTCACCTCGAGAAGAACCTCCGCACCCCGTGCAGACCTTCCACCAGGGCGTCGACCTCGGCGGTCGTCGTGTAGAGGTGGAACGACGCACGGGTCGTCGCCGGCACGTTGTAGCGCAGGCAGACCGGCCGCGCGCAGTGGTGGCCGACGCGCACGGCGATGCCGCGCTCGTCCAGGATCTGCCCCACGTCATGCGGGTGAATCCCGCGCCCCTCGTCGTCCGTGAGCACGAACGAGATCGCGCCGCCGCGGGCCTGGGCCGTCGGCGGGCCGATGATCCGCAGGCCGGGCACGGTGGCCAGCGCGTCGAGCGCGTAGGCGGTGATCGCGTGCTCGTGCGCGGCGATCGCGGCCATGCCGAGGCCGTTGAGGTAGTCCACGGCGGCACCGAGCGCGACGACCTGGCTGATCATCGGGGTGCCGGCCTCGAAGCGGTGCGGCGGGGGCGCGTAGGTCGAGCCCTCCATCGTGACGATCTCGATCATCTCGCCGCCGCCGAGGAACGGGGGCATGACCTCGAGCAGCTCACCGCGGCCCCACAGGACCCCAACACCCGTCGGCGCGCACATCTTGTGGCCGGTGAAGGCGAGGAAATCGACGCCGAGTTCGACCACGTCGACCGGGAGGTGCGGCACGGACTGGGAGCCGTCGAGGACGGTGAGGGCGCCGACCTGGCGGGCCCGCGCGACGATCCGCTCGACCGGGTTGATCGTGCCGAGGATGTTCGACTGGTGCACCATCGAGACGACCTTGCACCGGTCGGTAATGACCGCGTCCAGGTTGTCGAGGTTCAGCCGGCCGTCGTCGGTCAGGCCGATCCAGCGCAGGGTGGCGCCGGTGCGCCGGGCGAGCATCTGCCAGGGCACCAGGTTGGAGTGGTGCTCCATCTCGGTGATGACGATCTCGTCGCCGGGGCCGATCCGGAAACGGTCGGCCTCCGGGCCGGTGGTCTCGGCGTTGCTCATCGCGTAGGCGACCAGGTTGAGCGCCTCGGTCGAGTTCTTCGTGAAGACGACCTCACGCCGGTCGGTCGCGCCGATGAACGCGGCGACCTTGTCCCGGGTCGCCTCGTACAGGGCGGTGGCCTCTTCGGCGAGGACGTGGATGCCGCGGTGCACGTTGGCGTTGTGCAGCTCGTAGTAGGCCCGCTCGGCGTCGAGGACGGCGTACGGCTTCTGCGAGGTCGCGGCACTGTCGAGGTAGACCAGCGGCAGGTCGTCGTGCACGGTGCGGGCGAGGATCGGGAAGTCCTTGCGCACCTGCTCGACGTCGAATCCGAGCACCGGCGCCGCGGCGCCGGCCGCCCGCGGCTCGGCCAGCGTCATGACACCGCTCCCGCCTTCGCCACCGCGACGGCGTCGCCGCCGCCCTTGACGTAACGGTCGTAGCCTTCGTCCTCGAGCACGGAGGCGAGTTCCGGGCCGCCCTCGTCGACGATCCGGCCGCCGGCCATCACGTGGACGAACTCGGGCTTGATGTAGCGCAGGATGCGCGTGTAGTGCGTGATGAGCAGGATGCCCGTCTCGCCCTGGGCGCGCACGGCCTCGACGCCGCCGGAGACGATGCGCAGCGCGTCGACGTCGAGGCCGGAGTCGGTCTCGTCGAGCACAGCGATCTTCGGCTTGAGTAGCGCCATCTGCAGGATCTCGTGGCGCTTCTTCTCGCCGCCGGAGAAGCCCTCGTTGACGCCGCGCTCGGCGAACGCCGGGTCCATCTCCAGGGCGGTCATGGCGGCCTTGACCTCCTTGACCCACGTGCGCAGCTTCGGTGCCTCGCCGCGCACGGCCGTGGCCGAGGAGCGCAGGAAGTTCGACACCGACACCCCGGGGATCTCCACCGGGTACTGCATCGCCAGGAAGATGCCGGCGCGGGCGCGGGTGTCCACGCTCATCGCGAGGACGTCCTCGCCGTCGAGGGTGATGCTGCCCTCGGTCACCTTGTACTTCGGGTGGCCGGCGATCGAGTAGGAAAGCGTGGACTTGCCGGACCCGTTCGGGCCCATGATGGCGTGGGTCTCGCCCTTGCGGACGGTGAGGTCGACCCCGCGCAGGATCTCGCGCGGACCCTCCTCCGTCTCGACCGAGACGTGCAGGTTGTGAATCTCCAAGGTCGACACCGCTGTGGTCACCCTCGTTCCGGGGTCGAATGTGCGACGTCGACGAACACGTCGTCGCCGTCGATGGTCACTGGGTAGGTGGGCACCGGGTCGATCGCGGGCAGCGTCAGGGGCACGCCGCTGGCCAGATCGAACTGCGACCCGTGCAGCCAGCACTCGATCTTGCCGTCCTCGACCTCGCCCTGGGAGAGCTGGACGTCCGCGTGCGAGCACTCGTCGCGCAGCGCGAACACCCGCTCCCCCACCCGCACGACGCACACCGGCACGCCGTCGATCTCGGTACCGAGCGCGGTGTCGTCGCCCAGCTCGCTCAGGGCGCACACGCGGTACCGGTGCGGGGCGGGGACGGTGCTCATGCGTCCGCCGGGAGCTCACCGAGCCGGGCCGACACGGTGTTCATGATCCGTTCGCGCAGTTCCGGCACCTCGATGCGGTCGATGACCTCGGCGAAGAAGCCGTGCACGACGAGGCGGCGGGCCTCGGCCGGCGGGATGCCGCGGGACTGCAGGTAGAACAGCGCCTCGTCGTCGAAACGGCCGGTGGCGCTGGCGTGGCCGGCGCCGACGACCTCGCCGGTGAGGATCTCCAGGTTCGGCACCGAATCGGCGCGGGCGCCGTCGGTGAGGACCAGGTTGCGGTTGAGCTCGTAGGTGTCGGTGTCGACCGCGTCGGCGCCGATGACGACGTCGCCGATCCACACCGCGTGCGCCGAGTCGCCGCGCAGCGCGCCCTTGTAGGTCACCCGGCTGCGGCAGGACCGGGCCTCGTGGGTGACGAGCAGGCGGTGCTCCTGGTGCTGCCCGGCATCGGTGAAGAACACGCCGTTGAGCTCGGCGTCACCACCGGGGCCGCGGTACTCCACCGTCGGGTTGAGCCGGACGAGCTCGCCACCGAGGGTCACGGTGAACGAGCGCAGCTTCGCGTCGCGCCCGACCGAGTAGGCGTGCGCGCCGAGGTGCACGGCGTCGGCGTCCCAGTCCTGCAGGGACACCACCGTGAGCGACGCGCCGTGGCCGACGTACACCTCGACGTTGCCGGCGTAGGTGGCGCTGCCGGTGTGGTCGAGCACGACGGTGCCGGACGCGAACGGGCCGATCTCGACGATCACGTGCCCGTAGGCGATGCCGCCGCCGGCACCGGCGCCGCGCGGGCTCTCGCCGTGCAGGCGCACGACGACCGGCTCGGTGAGGGCCGCCTCGGCGGGGATCGTCACGGCGGTCACGTCGGTGGCGCGGGTCAGGGCGAACGCCGCGACCCGGTCCGCCGGGGTGAGCACCCGGCCGACCCGCGGG
>NZ_JALKFU020000420.1 GCF_023242965.2 Frankia sp. AgKG'84/4 | reverse complement strand
GACCCGGGCCGCGGCAGCCCCACCCGGTCCAGCCGCACCCCGGGCCGTTCGCACCGCCTTCCCACCCGCTGCCGCCTGGAGCCCGCCCGCCGTTCCCGGCGCCGCGCCCGCCGCTGCCCTACCCGCCGCCGAGATTGCCGGCACCGAACCCGTGGGTGCCGCGCCCCGCGAACCACACCGGCCCCGTCCTCCCGCCGCGCTACCCAGCACCCATTCCGGGCAGCCTGGCCGGGCGGCCGCCGCTGGGCAACGTGGCCAGGGCGGCACTTCGCGGCGAACCTCGCTGGTACGCCGCGGTGGCATTCGCCTGCTGCCTGTTCCCCGTCAATGTCGCCGCCGTCGTCTATGCCGCTATCGGGCTCAACGACCTCCAGCTCGCCGACCAGCACGACCCGACGGTCCGCCGTGCTCGGGGCGCCCTACATGCCTTCGTCGCGCTCTACGTCATCGCGACCCTTGTCGCGATGGTTGCGATCCTGTCCCTCTGACCACCCCACCCGTTCCCGCGAGAGGACTCCGCGTGGCCTACGAAAGTTCCGAGCTTTACACCATCTTCCCGGTCTTCATGGTCCTGGACGTGAGCGCATCGATGGCGGGAGGGCCGCTGGAGGCGCTCAACGACGCCCTGCCGGCAGTGCGCAAGGAGATGCAGTCCAACCCCACGGTCGGCGAGATCGCCCGGGTCGGCATCATCACGTTTTCCGACGTGGGGCGCACCGTGGTGCCGCTGTGCGACCTTGCCGACGCCGACCTTCCCGAGCTCATGGTGGAAGGGGGAACGAATTTCGCCGCCGCGTTCCAGGAGACGCGGAGGGCGATCGAGGCGGGACTGCGTTCGTTGCCGAAGGGAACGCCGATCTACCGGCCGGTAGTGTTCTTCATGAGCGACGGTGAGCACCAGGCGCCGGGCGACTGGACGGCGGCGCTGGACGGGCTGCGCGACCGATCCTGGCGTTTTGCCCCCGAGGTGGTCTCGTTCGGCTTCGGCGACCAGGTCAACATCGACAGTATTCGGCGCATCGCGACCCGTTTTTCCTTTCTCGCCCGGGAGGCCGACCCTGCCAGTCAGGTGCGAGAGATCATGAACGCGCTGATCGGCAGCATCCGCACGACGTCGACAAGCTTCCGCGATCCCGGCCAGGCCGACGGCCTGCACCTTGAAGCGCCAACCGAGTTCTTCACCCCGCTACCACCGATGACGCTGTGATGTCACGCCTGCGCGAGACTCTCGGGCGGGAGCCCCGCCCGGACCGCCAGCCCTCATCCGGCCCGCCGCCCGGGCCCGACCTGCCGCCCGAGTCCGACCCGACCCGGCCGTCACCCGATCCGACCCACCGCCAGCAGCTGCCGCCCAGGGGTCGTGAGGAGCCGGACCGCGCGAACGTCCCGGTGGGGGATGCGGACGTCAGCGTCCCTACAGATCCACAGCCGCCCGCCGCGCCCGCTGCCGCCGACCCACCGCGACCGGGCCTGCCCGGCCACTGGGATCTACGCAGCCCGGCGACCTCCGCGCCCACCATCGGCCGGGTGCTGGCGCCGCCCCCGCCCCGACTGCAACCCGCCACGGACCATCGTCGGCCGATGCTCACCCTGGACAGCGTCTTCCTCGGTACCTTCCACGTGGCCGCCGGATCGATGGCGGGCACCGCCCACCTACATGCCGGAACCCCATGCCAGGACGCCTACGACTTCGGCCTGCGGCCCGACGGCCCGCTGGTGGTCGCCGTCGCGGACGGCCTGGGCTCGCGGGCGTGCTCGCAGGTCGGCGCACGGGCCTTCTGCGAGGCAGCGGTCCGGCTGGGCATGGCGCCTGACGGCCCGGGCGCCGCCGAACTACTGACACATGCCGCCGAACTCGCGGCGCGAGAGGCCGACCGACTCGGACTGGCGCGGCGGGAGGTGTCGTTCGTGGGTGCGGTCGCGACCTTCGGCCCGGACGAATACGTGATCGCCCGCGTCGGTGACGTGTCGGCCTTCGCGCTGGTGGACGGCGAGTTCCAGGAACTGCTGGCGAACGACGCCGACGGACAGGTGAACGTCGTCACGGCGGCACTGCCCGAGTCGCCCGCCGCGCCACCCGAGGTGTCCCGCACCGCCGTGTTGACCCCGGTGGTGCTGTGCACCGACGGCCTCGCGACGGACCTGCGCACCTCACCCGGGGTGCGGTCCTGGTTGGCCGAGTCCTGGGAACGCCCGGCAGATGTGCACGGAATGGCGCAGGCACTGCGGTACCGCCGCCGCGGCTCCCACGACGATCGCACGGCACTGCTGATCACACCCATGGATCGGCCCGCCGAGGCATGGGCTGCCCCTGGGCCGCCCGCTTCGTCGTGATCATTGGTCACCGTGCTGAGCGAGGTCGGCGATCAGCTCCCTTTCGCTAGAGTCAACTACAGCCTTTCATTGGAGTAGTCTCCAGCGAGTGAGTGATCCGGCCAAGGACGCGCCGAGTCGCGCAGCCGTCAGGCAGAAACCGAGCCGGGCTGAGAAGACCAGGCAGACCCGGCGGCGGATCGTCGCCGCGGCCGCGGCGCTGTTCCTCGACCAGGGCTACGGCCAGACCACGCTCGACCAGGTCGCGGCGCGCGCGAAGGTCGCCGTGCAGACCGTCTACTTCCACTTCGGGAACAAGGCGACGCTGCTCAAGGAAGCTCTCGACGTGGCCGCCGTCGGCGACGACGAGCCGGTCGCGGTCCTCGACCGGCCGTGGATCGAGGCGCTGGCCGCCGAGCCCGATCCCGTCCGGGTGATCGAGCTCTGGACGGACGGCGGCCGCGAGATCATGGAGCGGGTGGGGCCGCTGCTCGGCGTCGTGCGCGGCACGGCCGGCTCCGATCCCGACCTCGCGGCCCAGTGGGATGTCAACGAGGGCGAGCGCCGCGTCGCGTTCCGCGTGCTGGCCGACCTGCTCGCCGAGCGCGCGGCACTGCGCCCGGAACTCACCATCGCCGATGCCGCCGATCTCGCATTTCTGATCACCAGCGCCGAGAACTACCTCGTTGCCACCGGCACCCTCGGCTGGTCACCGCAGCGGTGGCGGCACACCACGGTCACGCTCCTGGTCGCAGCCCTGCTGGAGCCGACGGCCTAAACAGACTCCCGTGGATCGTTGAGTCGGTCACCTGGTGGTGGCCGCCCAGGCCGGGGCGGCCCGGCGCGCGGCGAAGGTCAGCGGGGCGAGGACGGCACGAACGGCGGGCGGACGACGGTCATCGGGCTCGGCCGGCCGCGGACGTCGACGTGGACGGTGTCACCCTCGGCGACGCCCCGGGCGAGCAGGGCCAGGCCGATGCCCTCGCGCAGGGTCGGGGAGAACGTGCCGCTGGTGACCTCGCCGATCGGCTCGTCGGCGGCCGAGGTGACGGCCATGTGCGGGCGGGGGATCGCCCGGCCGGTCGCGCGCAGGCCCCACAGCAGGCGGGCGGCGCCGGCCTCCCGCTCGGCGAGCAGGGCGTCGCGTCCCCAGAAACGCTCCTTGGCCCAGCCGACCGCCCACCCGGACCGCGCCTGCACCGGGGAGATCGACAGCGACAGGTCCTGGCCGTGCAGCGGGTAGCCCATCTCGGTGCGCAGCGTGTCGCGGGCGCCCAGGCCCGCCGGGGACACCCCGAGCGGCTCACCGGCCGCGAGCAGCGCGTCCCACAGCGCGGGCGTGTCGTCCCAGGCCGGCAGCAGCTCGTAGCCGCGTTCGCCGGTGTAACCGGACCGGCAGACGATCACCGGGCGGCCGTTCCAGGCGGCCTCGGCGTAACTCATGTACGCACCGTCCGTGGGCAGGCCGAGCGCCGCGACGAGCTCGGGTGCGGCGGGGCCCTGCACGGCGAGCACGCCGTACGCGGTGTGCCGGTCGGTGACGGTGATCTCCGGCGGTGCCGCGGCGGCGAGGCGGGCGACGACCTCGGCGTTGTTCGCCGCGTTCGGGACGAGCAGCACCCGGTCGGCCGAGAACAGATAAGCGATCAGATCGTCGACGACCCCGCCGTTGTCGTCGCAGCACAGGGTGTATTGGGCCTGCCCGGGAGCGATCCGGCCAAGGTCGTTCGTCAGGCAGGCGTTGACGAAGTCGGCGGCGCCGGGGCCGGCCACCTCCGCCTTGCCGAGATGGCTGACGTCAAAGATCCCCACCGCACCGCGGACCGCCTGGTGCTCGGCCAGCACGCCGCGCCCGGCGTACTCGATCGGCATCTCCCAGCCGCCGAAACCGGCCAGCTTCGCACCGAGATCGACATGCCGGTCGTACAGCGGAGATCGACGCAGGTCTGCCATGGCGGACAGCCTAGTGGCGCCGGGCCGGTCGCACCGGGGTGCGCGTGGAGCCGGGCCCGTGACCCGGCGCGGACACCCCGCCGCACTCGTTCAATACGCTCACCTCATGACCGCCATCGCGCCCAGTTCCGCAGCCCTGACCGATCTCCCGGTGGACGCGGTGGTGATCGGCACCGCCGTCGGTGCCGACGGCCTCGTCGTCACCGACGGCGCCGCCGACCTCGACGCGGCGCTGGGCGGCCGGCTCGTGGAGGTCCTGCGCTCCCTGGGCGCGACCGGGCGCGCCGGCGAGGTCATCCGCTTCGCGACGCTCGGCGCGCTGCCCGCCGCGACCGTCGTCGCCGCCGGCCTGGGGCCGCTCACCCCCGCCCCCGCCCCCGCCGCGGCGGCGGCTC